>DJFR01000206.1:32051-60628 GCA_002432545.1 Flammeovirgaceae bacterium UBA5867
GGTGCAAAGGTTCTGAACGAAGTTGTTGTAGAAGGACAGAAGGCACTCATTGAAGAACGTGTAGACCGTACCGTATATAATGCAGAGAACGATCAGACTGCACGTGGTGGCGATGCTACCGATGTATTGAAAAGAGTACCGATGCTTTCGGTTGACCTGGACGGTAACGTATCGATGCGCGGAAGTTCAAACGTACGCGTGTTGATCAACAATAAACCTTCCACCATCATGGCATCAAGTATAGCGGATGCGTTGAAGCAGATTCCGGCTGATCAGATTAAATCGGTAGAAGTGATTACATCGCCTTCAGCAAAGTATGATGCAGAAGGTTCTGCCGGTATCATCAACATCGTTACCAAGAAAAATACACTCGAAGGACTTACGCTGAACATCGATGCCGGTGTTGGCTTGCGCGGATCAAACCTCGGTCTGAACGGTAATTACAGAAGAGGCAAGATGGGCTTCTCGCTGGGCGGATGGGGTCGCGCAAACTATAATGTAAACGGAAAGTTCTCCAGCGATCAGTATACCAAATCATCGCTGGATGATACTACGCCTACCTATAACATGCAACGTGCCGATACACGCAACAGCGGTATATTTGGTAACTATAATTTTGGTTGGGATTACGATATCAATGAAAAGAACTATATGGCGGCTTCGGTTCGCTTCGGAGCACGCAATGGTAAAAACCGCCAGGATGATTTGTTTACCATGATCGATACACTCATCAATGATGATACGAACCCCGTTGAGAGCAGTCTTCGTAATACCGTATCAGAAGATCTTTCCAATAACGTAGATATAAACCTGAGCTTTACACATTTGTACGAGAAACCACAACGTGAATTGAGTTTACTCGGAAGCTATAGCCGGAATAACCGAGAGAATAATTTTGAAAACCTCATCCGCCAGGTAAATGGTGTGGATTCCTATAGCGGTATACGCAATGATAACGACAGCTATAACCAGGAGATGACATTCCAGATCGACTACCAGACTCCGATCGGTACAAACCAGATGATTGAGTTCGGTGCGAAAGATATTATGCGTAAAGTGTTTAGCGAGTATACATACTTTACCGATGAAGATGGCGATGGTAACTATGAACCATCTTCGAATTCATCATTGTCCAATAACCTGAACTACGATCAGAATGTTGTCGGTGGATATTTATCGTATACCTATACCACCAAAACAAACTATAGCATCAAGGCTGGTACACGTTACGAGTATACAACGATCGATGCCTATACACAAACAGAAGAAAATATAGAGATACCCTCATACGGTGCGCTGGTGCCGAGTATAAATGTATCGAAGAAGCTGGCGAATGGTAAAACGATCAAGGCTGCTTATAACCGCAGAATTCAGCGTCCGTCTATTCGTTATCTGAACCCGAACATCCAGGCACAAAACCCGTATGATATTTCGTATGGTAATCCGTCACTGGATCCGGAATATACCAACAACTATGAAGTTGGCTATAGCACCTTTATAAAAGGTACCTCGCTGAACTTTTCAGCTTTCTGGCGCAATACCAACAATGCTATTCAGGATATACGTACGGTCGATACCGAGAATGGTGTGCAGCGCGTTTCCACAACCTATGCAAATATAGGGCAGGAAGATGCTGTGGGCTTGAACGTATTTGCCAACGTAAGCCTGGGTAAGCTTTCCCTGAACGGTGGTACAGATATATACTACTCCATGCTCGATAACAACATTCCGGTGGATGCAAATAATCCGGATGACCCGAACCGTCAGTACAGAGCGAGCAACGAAGGTTGGGTTGCATCTTATAGAATGTTCGGAAGTTATAACCTGAATAAAGGCTGGGGCTTTCAGTTCTTCGGATTCTACCGTGGTCGTCAGGTACAGTTACAAGGTACACAAGGTGGTTTCGGTATATATAGTTTAGGTTTGAAGAAAGACTTCAATAATAAAAAGGGAAGTGTAGGCTTTGGTGCTGAGAACTTTTTTACAACAGCGTTTAAAATTCGCAGCGAGCTGAACTCGCCACTGGTACAACGTAATACATTAACGGAACTTCACAACATGAGCTTCCGTGTTAACTTCAGCTACCGCATTGGTAAGATGAGCATGGATGCTCGACCGAAACGCAGAAAGTCAATCAGCAACGATGACCTGAAAGAAGGTGATGGTGGCGGAGTCGGTGGTGCCGATGCAGGTGGTGGACAAACTGCCGGTGGTAATTTCCGTCAGGGACAAGGCGCACAGGGTGCAGCAAAGAAACCTGCCAACACACCTCCGGCTGATCCTGCTGCTGTAGTAAATGCGGTTGGTAACTGGGAGTATACAATCGAATCACCACAAGGTGGCGGTGGTACACTAAACATCACGAAAGATGGCGATGTATACGGTGGTACCATCAAGAACAACCGCTTCAACAGCGAGAATAAACTTTCGGATGTTAAATTGAATGGCAACGAATTAACTTTCAGCTACGAAGTAAATATGGGAGGCAATCAAATGCTGATCAGCGTAAAAGCGATCATTACAGGCGATGCGCTGGCCGGCAACATGACCGTGGGCCAATTCGGAACATTCCCGATCAACGCCAAACGCGCGCAGTAGTCGTATTGCTATATATAGTATAATTGAAAAAGAGAGGTGATGCCTCTCTTTTTTTCGTTATACGTTAAATGTTAATCGTTATCGGTGGAAAACAGTTGTCGGCTACTAGCTTTCAGCTGCGAGTAAATTTTTGGTCGGGTTTTTATTTTCTCTTTATTTCGAGATGAGTATTCCACCATAATAGTTGAAATCCAGAGATACTAGGCTCACAAAGTAGACACAGCGCGACACCGGACTCCGTGAAGCTTTGTGTCTACTTTGCGTTCTCAGTGCAATTGGATTTATATATAGCTATATATCTGCCCTTCGAATAACGATTAACGGATAACG
Source organism: Flammeovirgaceae bacterium UBA5867 (assembly GCA_002432545.1). GTDB lineage: Bacteria > Bacteroidota > Bacteroidia > Cytophagales > Cyclobacteriaceae > Ohtaekwangia. The sequence continues at coordinate 34,980 of DJFR01000206.1, forward strand.
TTTAACGTCTCGCTGCTTCAGCGAGCGCCCGCATCTTCCGCACACGCTCCGGATCAACCGTACGAAGCTTGAACTCCGATCCTTCATCAGAACCCATACCCGCTATTTTTTCATTGCGATATACCATCGCACTGTTACCGAAAGCTGTTGCCGAGAAGTGTATTTCTTTCGCACCTGATTTCGATACAATTTCTTCTACTGTATTTTCATTTACACCCGAGCCTGGCATAATAGCAATTCTGCCATCAGCGCGTTTTATCAGTTCGGCAATCAGGTCGACACCTTTGGCAGCCTGCGTCTGATGACCGGATGTGAGAATGCGATCAAAGCCTACTTCGATGCAGTCTTCCAGCGCCTGGAAGGGGTCGCGCGTCATATCAAACGCACGGTGGCAGGTAACTTTAAGCGGTCGTGCTTTTTCGATCAGCTCCTTGCAACGCTTCTTATCAATCGTTCCATCCGGGTTTAATATACCGAACACTACACCATCGACACTTAATTTCTGGCATGTGGATATATCACGCTTCATGGAATGATACTCGTAGCTGTCGTAATGAAAATCGCCACCACGCGGACGGATCATTACGAATACGTCCATGGTTACATGCTGGCGTACGGTTTCAATAACACCATACGAAGGTGTTGTTCCTCCTTCACCAGGGTTATCACAAAGTTCAATGCGATCTGCTCCGCCTTCCTGTGCCTTGCGCGCAGACTCTATGTTGTAAACGACAATTTCAATAGTCATATAGTAAATGTTATAACGTCAAATATCAGATAATTCAAGCGAAACAATATAATCTACAAACACTTTCAAAGAATTATTAAAAGTGTGTCTGTGTGCTTCCGCGTATACCGTTATAATCGCGTGCAACGTGTTTTGTAAGTGCGATCAGAAATATAGTAATATATTTAACATAGACTTTTTGTGCTGACATAAGGCTGTCACGTAACAGTTGTTACTTAGCATGATCAAACCCCAAACATACGAACCATGATACAAACAGCAGTAAAACCAACCACCGCCTTTGAAGGCTTAATGAAGAACTTCGCAAGTTACAACGCATGGGCTAACAGAACTCTTGTTAACTGGCTCAAGACAAAGCCTGTTGAAGTAATGGATAAAGAAGTTGCCTCCAGCTTTCCAAGTATACAGCAAACACTCGTGCATATCTGGGATACCGAACGTTTCTGGTCATCGGTTCTGCAACAACAGCCTGCCCCGGTATCGTTCCGGATGGAAGGCTTTCACGGAACATTGGAAGAAGTATTCGAAGGAATAGTACAAAAGTCGGATGAACTGGCAAGCTATATATACTCCCTGTCCGATGAAGGGATCCAGGAACAAGTAGAGTTTAACAGCCCGTGGGTTTCTGGAAAAGCAACGCGCGCAGAATATCTGGTACAGGTGTTAAATCACAGCACCTATCATCGGGGCCAGGTTATTACTATGGGAAGACATGTAGGCCTGACCGATGCCCCCATGACAGACTATAATTTCTATCTGCTATATGGAAAGCAGTAATAATTAGCGTTACTAAATTATATAACTATATAGATCCCGGTATGACACTCTCATCCATTGCACAGCAACGTCTTCAGCAACAGCACATCGCCCGACCCGATTTTGAAAAAGCGGAAGATGTTGTGTCATGGATGGGGGCCATGCAGGCACAAGACTACCTCGGTGCATTGTGGGCCGTAGGTTTACGAATGAAAAATGCCCGTGAAACTGATATTGAAGACGCGTTGGCAAACAAAACTATTATACGCACCTGGCCGATGCGCGGCACACTTCATTTTGTTGCGCCTGCAGACGCACGCTGGATGTTGAAAACATTTACACCACGTGTTATCGCCAGAAGTGCCAGTATATATCGCCAGGCAGAACTTGATAAAAAGGTATTCGCCAAGAGTGCAAAATTGTTGACAGCAGCTTTAGAGGGAGGCAAGCAACTTACACGCAAAGAAGTATATGAAGTGCTGGAACGCGGTAAAATTACAGCCACCGATACACGTGGTCTTCATATACTCGGTCATCTGGCGCAAGAAGGATTGATCTGCTTTGGTGCACGCAATGGAAAACAACCAACCTTTACCTTGCTGGAAGAGTGGATACCACCCGTAAAAGAAAAAGCAGCCGATGTGGTAATGGCTGAATTTACGTTACGATATTTTACAAGTCACGGTCCTGCAACGGTTCAGGACTTCGCATGGTGGACGGGCCTCTCGGCGACAGAAGCAAAAGAGACACACGAGCTGATAAAATCTTCACTGGTATCTGAAACAGTAGACGGTATTACCTATTGGATGACGAGCAACAGCAAAGCAACGAAAGCGAAATCTACAGGAGTATATTTACTTCCCGGCTTTGATGAATACCTGATGGGCTATACCAACCGCACACCTGCTATAGATACAACGCGGTTCAAACAAATAGCTGGTACGGGCAATGGTATATTAAATTCCACCATAGTAATAAACAGTCAGGTAGCAGGCACCTGGAAACGTACCATCCAAAAAAACAAAGTAACGATCGAAACAAAACCCTTCGAGATATTCAGCAAAACACAGCAAAGTGCCATAGAAGCGGCAACGAAGAAGTATAGTAAGTTTCTAGACCTCTGAAAGTGTTTATGTGTTTAGGTGTGTACGTGTGTACGTAGGGCAAAGCCAAATATACCAGCCAATGTAAACACGTACACACCTAAACACGTGTGCCTCCGGGTATGATTTTTTCACCATTATTCGTACAAAATGATTTACGAATATGAAGTTAAAAATCAACACTTTGATAATGAGCTTGTCCTTTACGTTTTTTATAACAGGCTCGTTTGCACAACAGGCCTCCCAGGCGGGGCAAAAAGTCATCGATCTGATGGTTGGAACCTGGCAGATCAGTAAAGTTTTTGATGGGAAGAAGGAGTTGAAAAGTGATGCCGATACAACCATACAAACCATGGAGTTTACGCGTGAGGCAAAGTATATATCGCGTACCAATCAGCAAAAAGTTGATTCGGGATTATTCCGTGTAAATGAAAATCACAAAATACTTTACCTCGAAAGTGCGGGCAATGCTGATGCGCCCCCGGTAGAATGGGCTGTTTCCATCAAGGACAACATTCTTACTTTGGCCGGCCGGGGAACTCCACATGCTGCACGCTTCAAATACCAGTATGTTCGCAAGGGCGGGGCAAAGAGCAGAAAATAGTGAGGTATAGATTGCAAAATAACTATATAACAAAAGTGCCTGCATCGTATGATGCAGGCATTTATATTCTTATTGAATGGTTTCTTTTACAGAACCACAGTGTAACATTTCATCGCCGAAATACGGATTCATAATTTTCTTCTCGTTAGAGAGCCAGTATGCACCGGTGTTATTATTGGCCATCGGACAATACTCCAGGTATAAAGCTCCGGATGCTACGTTGCCTTTCACCAGTGTTTTCATCTCGTTACTCAGCAGGGAAAAAGCGTTACGTTGTCTCACCAGGTCAGTAGCGCTGGCTATTATAGCGGCTTGTTCCGATGCTTTTTTTCCGTTCTGTATATCAGCGAGTGATTTCTGCAAGGTAGCAGCCTCCTGTTTTGCTTCGCTTGCCTTCGAGGCTACTAATGCATCTTTTAGGGCTATATACTGCGTATATACTGTATTAAGTTTAGCATCTTTAAAAGAAGGAGCTGTTGGCTGTTGCGCCTGTATACCCGTGCTGCACAGTACAAGCATACAAAAGATCATGATATACTTCATAGCTATATAGTTTAAATGTTATTGCAGTTTTTCTTTTACAACACCACACGTCATCATTTTATCGCCAAAGTATGGATTACGGATTTTCTCCTGGTCGCTTAGCCAGTATGCACCTTCATCGTTAAATGCCATCGGGCAGAATTCATAGTACGCTGTCGTGCCATCCAATCCGAAAGCCTTTATACTTTTATACAGGTTATCAGAAAGTTTACTGAACGCCCTGCGCTGTACTTCTATATCTTTATTGGTCTGAATTTCTCGCAGCGATGACTCAAGTCCCTCGAGGTAATGCATCCAGTCGTTGTGTGCCGCACCTGACAGTAATTTCATATCTGCTTTGGAAAGCTGATTTTGAACGGTGGCAGCTTCTGTTCTTACCTTTTCATCATCTGATGAGACAAACGCTTCCTTCAGCGAAACATACGAATTGAAAACAGCTGCCAGTTGTTGCTGGAAATTTTTATCAACATCAAACTGTGGTTTACCGGTTTCCGTTGCTGCTAATGAATCTGCAGCCGGAGTTTCTGTTTCTGCGGCAGCATGATCGTGTTCGTGACCCGATTCTTTTTTGCCTGCGCAATTCGTTAACACCAGCAGTGATGCAGCGAAAAGCAATGTGTAAAAGGTTGATTTGGTTTTCATAAGTATATATAGTTATAGTTTTGTTTAAATACAATAGCTAGTGTGCATGTTGATGACCGGCCATCGGGTCGATGCCATTCTTTAGTATCATTTCAGAGTATAATAGGTAAGCACCTGTCACCGCTACGGTGTCGCCAGCCTGCAGGCCATCGGTGATCTCTACCATGTTGAAATCCTCAAGCCCGGTTTTAACCATACGTGGTTGAAATGTATTTCGCCCGTTCTGAATATATACATGTGCTCCTTTTTCACTGCGAATAACGGCATCCACCGGAACAGCAAGAGATTCTTTAGATGAATGATTCAGCATTACCTGCGCCTGCAGTCCGGGAGTATAGTGGTGTTGGGCATTGTCCAATACAGCACGCACGATGGTTACCTGTGTATTGCCTTTATACTCCGGACTTAAAAACGTTACGGTTGCTTCCGCAGGTTCTGTCTCAAAGCCACTGATGCGTAAACTGATTTTGTCTCCCGTTTTTATAAACGCGGTTTCATTCGGATATAGTTCAGCTTCAACCCAAAGCTTGTCTATATTCTCGATGCGATATAGTACAGAACCTTCGGCTATATATTGGCCTTCTGTTACCGGTATCTCCGTAACTATACCTGAAGCCGGGGCCAGAAATGTAATGCGGGGTTGAATTGATTTTGAATTACTCAGCTGCGCAATTTGCTTGGATGTTAATCCGTACAGTAATAATTTTCGTTCAGAAGCTTTCAGGAATGATTCATAGCGCGGTTCCTGTTTGCCTAATGTCTCAAACTGTTCTTTGGCCAGTAAATACTCACGTTGCAGTGTCAGCAGGTTCTCACTATATAATTCATAAAGTGGTTCACCTTGTTTTACCGATCGACCCGTTTCTTTGATGAACAAATGTTCTATTCGTCCTGCTGCGCGACTGCTGATGATCTCTGTTTTTTCTTCATTGGCAACAATACGTGCATGAACAATTGAGGTTTCTCCAACGGAATGCATACCCGCTTTCTGCGTAGTGATATTGGCAAGCCTGATCTGGCTGTTCGTTAACATGATGTTGCTGGCAGATGCATGTGCCGAAGACGCGGCAACAAGATCCATACCACACACCGGACAAGTTCCCGGAGAATCTTTTATGACCTGCGGATGCATGGGACAAGTATATTTTGCAGTTGCTGATGTCTCATGTGCATGATCGTGTTCAGTTTCGTTGTGCGTTGCCTCATTCTTGCCGCACGCAGATGCGATCAGTGTTACAATGACTATATATATAAATGATCTCATGTCAGTCTTTTGTTTTGATAAAGCTTTCACTATCCACCATGTATTGAGCGTTAACGGCTATTTCATCTGAAGATGAAATACCTTTTACCATCACGAGGTTATCGGCTGAAACGCCTGTGGTAACCACTTGCGATTTAAATACACCACGGTCTTTTACAAAAACTATTTTTTGCAAGCCGAGATCAAGTATAGATTCGTTGGGAAGCCATATCGCTTCTTCTGCTTTTATAAAAACCGTTGCTTTTATAAGCTGCCCGACCTGTAATGAAGTGTTCTTTAGATATACTCGTACTTTTAGAAAGTTTTCCTGCTGATTAAAGAAAGGCTGCACAAAATCGATCGTTGCTTTTTGTTTGCCGGTGTTGTCAAAATCAAGTTCGATAGCATCACCTTTCTTGATCAGGTCTGTGTCCTGAACCGGTAAATCAAGTTCAATGCGCAGAGCCGAAGTGTTTACTACTTTGAATAACGTTGCTCCCGTAGAAACATAAGCACCTTCGCGTATAATTGATGAACTTGTATTGTCTGCGGATGAAGTATTGCTACTGGTAGCAGGTGCACTATTCATGGCATCGCCCATGCTGCCAGGTGATGTAACAGAAGTAGTAGTGGTCGGTGCGCCGCTTTCGCTAACAACATAACCATCATACGGACTATAGATCGTAAATGTATTGGAGAGCTTTTGTTGTGTCACCAGGTTGTTTACCTGTTGCTGCGATGCGCCCAATAAGTATAGTTTGTTTTTGGCACTCTCGATCAGAGACGTATTCGCGGCATCGTGCTGTACCAGGTATAGCAACTCGCGCTGAGCCGTAAGTAATTCGGGACTATAGATCTCCGCGATCTTCTGCCCTTTACGCACGGGTTGATAGGCATACTTGATATATACTTTCTCAAGACGCCCGCCTATACGGGCAGGAATGGTATAGGTATAGCGTGTATCATAGGTAACAATACCTTGTACCGTTAATGCAACCGGTATTGTTTTATGTTCAGCCTTTACTGTTTTTATAGATGCTATAACAACTTCATTTGGCGATTTGGTCCGTTGCGCAAGCTCTTCGGTAATCTTTACCTCTTCACCTTCGCGGGCTTTTCGCACCAGGTCCATGCCACATACAGGGCATGTGCCGGGTTTATCCGATACTACGGTAGGGTGCATCGGGCAGGTATAGGTGTCGTGGTGAGCTGCCTCTTTTGTATTGCAGGCGGATACTAATATCATCAACATGATCATGATATTGTATGCCAGCAATGTGCTTCTTTCCATAATCGTATGAAATGCAATTTTACTTTTCAAGTTCTTTTTCATAGCGAACAATCATGGTATAATATTCTTCTACTTTCTCCAGGTATTCCATTTGCGCCATGTTCATAGCCTCCCATCCATCAATAACCATCGGCAACTGCTCACGGTTCTCTTCGTATGCCAGCATTACGGTTTCGTAGTTTTTGCGCAGGGCCGGTATGATTTTAGTTTCGTAATTGGTCAGCTGTTGTTTCATCCGCGTAAGCTGTGTTGCCATGCCGGCCAGCATACCGCGCGCTTCGTTGAGTATAGCCTCCCTGTTTTTTTTCATGGCTTCAATATCATAGCGCATGCCTTTCACTTCTGCTTTGTACATGCGTGAAGACCACGGAGCTATAGGTATAGACACCATGGCCATGGCAGTAAATTGAGAAGGCATCATATTCCCGATAGGCTGCATGTGATCAAACCGTATTTTAAAATCCGGCTTGGCCTGGTATTGCTGCAGTTGCTGATTGAGCCGCATGACTTCAATAGTCTGGTCGATCTGCTTTATATCACTGCGGCTTGCATGAAGTGCAGCGGTATCATATATAGCCTGATCCGTTTTAAACTCAACAATAGTAGCGGTGTCAATCATGATGGAATCCACAGCCGGTATATTCATGAGTGTTTTCAGCCGGTAACTTTTTTCTTCAATGGTCGCCTCTGTCATCAATAGCATGTTTTGTACTTCACTCAGGCGTCCTTCAACTTTATATATATTCCCGAGCGTTCCCTGGTTGTATGGGTAACGTATCCGGGCGAGCTTCAGCATCAGGTCGGCAATACGTTCGTTCTCTTGCAACACATTTATTTTTTTTGCTGCTACCAGCCACTGATAATAGAGTGTCTTCGCCTCCGCGCGTAATGCGTTGTATTGAAATGCCCGTGCTTGTTGTTCAACGCCCGCTTTGGACTGCAGGTAATTTTTATTGGCGTTGAGTTTGGCGGGGTTTGGTATTTCCTGTTCAATGGAAAACATAACCGAACCACGGTCACGTTCGTCCATAACGGTCTGTCCCGGATATGGAGTCATAAACGTTCCGGCACCAACCATCGGAGCCATCCAGCTGCGCGCGCCCTCGGTATAGGCATTCAATGCTTTTACTTTTGCATCATACTCCTGCAACATCGGGTTTTGTTTGTCAATGCGGTATAGCACCGTGTCCAGCGTTAGTACCTGCGCATATACCGGTGCTGTTAAGAACAACAGGAGGGTAGCTATACTATATAGTGTACAATTAATGCTTGACTTCATATACTTCCATTTTTCCAAACTTTCTTAATTCATATTCTTTTGTCATCAGAAAGATGAGTGGTGTTACCAGCAGAATGTGCGTTGAAGAGGTAATCACACCTCCGATCATCGGCAACACAATGGGGAGCATCACATCGCTACCTACTCCGGTAGACCATAGCACGGGTATCAATCCAAATAAAGCTACTGATACCGTCATGATCTTGGGGCGTAACCGTTTGGCAGCACCGTTTATTACAAACTCTTTTAATTCGGCCAGAGATATAGTTTCGCGCGAGTTGCCGCGAAGCTTTACCAGTTGCTGCATGGCATCGTTCAGGTATATTACCATCACCACTCCGGTTTCAACTGCTATACCGAACAAGGCTATAAAACCTACCGCAACGGCTACCGATAAATTTACTCCGTAGAAGTATACCATATAGGCACCGCCAATCAATGCAAACGGAATGGTAATGAGACTCAGAAATGCTTCGCGAATGGATTTGAATGCCAGGTATAGCGAAATGAAAATGATGATGAGCACAACCGGTAAAATGATCATCAGCGTTTCGCGACTGCGGATCAGGTTCTCGTATTGTCCACTCCACTCCAGGTAATAGCCATTCGGTAGTGTACCCATACCGTTGTTCAGGGCTTTCATCGCGTCCTCTACCGTACTGCCCAGATCGCGATCGCGCACGTTAAAGAGTACAGCACCACGCAGCAGCGCATTTTCTGATACAATCATAGGCGGACCATCTTCAAATTTTATATCCGCAACAGATGAAAGCGGCACGGTGCCTAGTGCTGGCGTCTTCACCGGAATGCGTTTAAGCTGCGATATACTGTTACGATAGTCTTGAGCCAGTCGTACACTAATGGTAAAGCGCTGGCGTCCTTCAATGGTCTGTCCAATCGGTGTGCCACCGATCGCTGACTCTACAATCATGTTTACATCATTTATAGTCAATCCATAGCGACCCAGTGCTTCGCGGTCTATATCGATAGTCAGGTACTTACCTCCGGTGATCGGATCGACATACAGATCTTTTACACCCGGTATGCCTTCCAGTGTTTTCTTTACCCGTTCAGAAACAGCCTGTATACTGTCCAGATTTTGTCCGTATACTTTTACTCCTACATCCGTACGTATACCGGTAGCGAGCATGTTGATCCGGTTGATGATCGGTTGTGTCCAGCCGTTCACAACACCCGGTATTTGCATTTTGGCATCGAGCTCGTTAATAATATCTTTTTTTGTTATACCTTCTCTCCATTCTGATTTTGGTTTCAGCATGATAATAGTTTCGATCATGCTGATCGGGGAGTTGTCGGTAGCGGTACTTGCTCGACCAGCTTTACCTAAAACCTTGTCTACTTCCGGAACAGACTTGATGATTTTATCCTGTACCTGCAGAATGCGCTTGGCCTCTTCGTTGGAAACGTCTGGTAGCGTTACCGGCATGAACAATATAGACTGTTCATCCAGCGGTGGCATAAACTCGCTACCCAGGCTAAATAGCAAGGGTATACTAATGGCAAGCGCCAGTATATTTATACCAATTGTTGTTTTGCGCCAGTGAAGACATGTGCGTATTATCGGGGTATAGATGCGCTCGAGGAAATGGTTGATGGGGTTATGCTTCTCATCACGGAATTTACCTTTCATAAAGAACGATATAATAACCGGTGCGAGCGTTACCACCAGTATAGCGTCTACCAACATGATAAACGTTTTGGTGTAGGCCAACGGATGGAATAGTTTCCCTTCCTGACCGGTAAGCATAAATACCGGAAGGAAAGAGGTAATGATGATAATGGTTGAATAGAATACCCCGCGCGACACCTGCTTCGATGATCGCTCGATAATAGCCAATCGCTCGGCTTCATCTATTTTGACATAGGGCTTTCGTGAAAATAATTTCCGGATCATATGCCTTACTTTTCGGTTTCAGGGTTTAACTCGCTATAGCGATGCGATAAATTCTTGTAAGCATTCTCTGACATGATAATGCCGTTGTCTACAATAACACCAATGGCCAGGGCAATGCCGGTTAGCGACATAATGTTGGATGTTATACCAAATGCGTTGAGCAGTATAAAACTTGTGGCAAGCGTAATGGGTATTTGTATAATGATGCTGATGGCACTGCGCCAGTGCAGCAGAAAAATAAAAACCACGAGCGAGACCACGATCATCTCCTCAATCAGCGTTGTCTTTACAGAAGATATAGACTCTTCGATAAGATGGCTGCGATCGTATACGATATTGAACTTTACGCCCTGCGGAAAGCCCTTCGCTACATCTTCCATTTTCTTCTTCACGTTGCGAATTACTTCATCCGCATTTTCGCCATAGCGCATTACGACAATGCCGCCTACAGTTTCGCCTTCTCCATTTACATCAAATATACCGAGGCGCGTTTCTCCGGTCATTTGTACAGTAGCGACATCGCGAACTTTCACAGGTATCGTGTTAATTGTCTTTACCGGTATATTTTCAATCGCTTCGATGGATTGGAGATAGCCCGTTGTCTTGATGATATAGCCTATATCACTCATCTCGAACTTGCGTCCGCCAGCTTCATTGTTATTGGCGCGTACCGATTGAATGACGTCTTGTGTTGAAAGTCCATAGTAGGTGAGCAGGTTCGGGTTGACTGTTACCTGGTATTGTTTCTGAAAGCCACCGAACGAAGCAATCTCGCTTACACCCGGTACATTTTGCAATGCAAACTTTACATACCAGTCTTGTATAGCACGTTGCTCGCCTAAATCCATTCCGGGAGCATCCAATGTATACCAGAGTATATGGCCGACACCAGTGCCGTCTGGTCCAAGCGTTGGCGATATACCTTCGGGTAATAATCGCGAAGCATAGTTGAGACGTTCCAGCACACGCTCACGTGCCCAGTATATATCGGTAGCATCCTGGAAGATGACGTAGACGAAGCTCATACCAAACATGGAAGCTCCGCGAACATATTTTACCTGGGGCAGGCCTTGCAGGTTGGTTACAAGCGGGTAGGTAACCTGGTCTTCGATGATCTGCGGGCTGCGTCCCATCCATTCGGTAAAGACGATCACCTGGTTTTCAGAGAGATCAGGTATAGCATCGATCTTGTTGATGCGTACCGAATATATACCCCAGGTAAACAGTGCCGCTGCAACGAGCAACACCAGGAACCTGTTTCGTAACGAGAGGGAAATTAAATTTTCAATCATGGTACTGAACCGTGAAGAATGAAATGAAATGATTTTAAGTAGTCGCTATAGATAAAGCGACAGCACGAACCGAAGCGGTTCAAAGAATGACCGGGTAAAAAATCAGATGAGGAAAATACGATGCGTTACAATGCGATCTTCGGATCGTAACGGAGGATCGTAATTATAGTAACGGGTTTGCGCATGTACGGATGCCGGGATGATTTCCGAAAGCAGTACAGACGGTTGGAGTATATCAGCAACAAGTGTTGCAGTAACGGTAATGTTGGAATCGAAAGTCTGAAAGCTTTGTCCTTCGTGTACAATCGTTTCATCTTCGCAGCAAGGAGCCGCTTTATGACGGTGGCAGGGAGGTAATTTCTTTTCGCGTTCACAGCCTTGAGCCTTCGAAAATAGCGCGAGGTTCTGAACCTTGCCCTGGCAGAAATGAATGCCGATCGTAACGCTGCTTGCTGAAAATAACGTCAGCAACGCGAGCACAATAGATACTATCGGACGGATTCGTTTCATATACTGCCTCAAATATACGGATTTTGCCCATACGAGGGTTTATACTTTACCGTAATAGATTTTCATAATTCTGCGAGTTTTCAACGTGGTGGTGTGTTGGTGTGTTGACGTGTTGATGTTGGTGTAGGGATGTATAACCCCTTGACTTCCGTCTAACGGCCTTTTACATCAACACATGAACACCTTAACACAAGGCCCGACAAGGGCCTGCTACGAAGCCAATTCATTGAGCAGCCTGATAACATCGCGCTGCGAAGCGATCGAGTATTGTGCAGCTGAATGTCCGGGGCCAACTTTGATGGTGATGGCGCGGTCGGCCAGTGTTCTGAACATGTCTTCATCGGTCTTGTCATCGCCTATAGCGAGAATAAAATCCGGGTTTATTTCATCTACTATTTTGCGTGCTGCGGCACCTTTGTCAACACCGCTAAGACGAACTTCAATAACCTTGTTGCCATCCATAATTTGCAACTGGCCGTTGCGCACCAGGTGGAAGAGCGTGTCGAGTAATTCACGCGAGCGTATAAAGCCGAGTTCCGGTTGCACGTTGCGATAGTGCCATGCCAGTGTGTGATTCTTCTCTTCAACAAATGAACCCGGTGATCGTTTCGTAAACATTTCCAATGTCGGGCGTATCACTGTTTTCCAGGTCTGGTCCATTTCTTTTTCCTGGCTCCATATATGGTCGATTCTGCGTATAGCCGCACCGTGTTCGGCCACCAACGTAGCCGGTATATCATGGAACCAGTTTTCAAGTATACCTGAATCGCGGCCGCTGATGATGGTAAGGTTGGTTTTAGGATCTGTACCTAAACGCGCGAGCAGCTGCAATAAATTTCTATCCGGTACAGCTTCTCGTGGATGCTTGGCAAACGCTACCAGTGTGCCGTCATAGTCCAGGAGTAAATTTCGCTTGTGTGCATCGTGAAAAGACTGGATGATCTCTTTGCGAATAGAGGGCGTTACAAATTTTTGCTCTTCTGCTTTTTGTTGCTGCTTCACTTCATTTAGCTGCGACAGAAAATCATTTACCCAGCTGTGTACATCATAATCGATGAGACGTTTTTGCATGAGTGCAATTTTTCGTTGCTGCTCTTCGTGTGGCATGGTGAGTGCCTGTTGTATAGCCTGCGATATTTCATCGGCATCCAGCGGATTTACCAGCAATGCTTCTCCCAATTCATTGGCCGCTCCGGCAAGTTCACTTAGTATCAATACTCCGAGTTGTTCTGAACAGCACGCTACATATTCTTTTGCTACCAGGTTCATTCCATCGCGCAACGGGGTAATCAATGCTACATCGGCTAAATGATATAGCGCACACAATTCTTCAAAACCCAAATGGTTATACCTGTATATTACCGGCTGCCACGAGAGTGTTGAATATTTACCATTGATGCGCCCTACATTTTCTTCAATGAGCATGCGCCTTTCGTTATACTTTGAGATGATTTGTCGCGAAGGCACTACTACCATAATGAAAACAACTTTCTCAATCCACTCCGGGTGTTTCTCCAGCAGGCGTTCAAAACCCAGTAGCCTGTGCGTTACGCCTTTGGTATAATCAAGCCTGTCTACCGAGAATATAATTTTCTTATCCGGGAAATTTTTTGTGATGGCCTCCATCTGCTGCGTTACTTCCGGCTGTGTTGATGCTGTACTGAATTTTTCGTAGTCAATACCCAGTGGAAACATTTCAATCTTCACCAGCCTGTCTGGCATGGCAATGGTGCGGTAGTGATGATCGTATCCCAACACCATGCGTACTGTTTTTAGAAAATGCTGAACATACTCGTGTGTATGGAAGCCGATAAGATCTGCACCGAGCAAGCCGCGAATAATTTTCTCTTTCCACGGGCGATGCAGTAATCGGAATACTTCGTATGAAGGAAAAGGTATATGCAGAAAAAATCCAATAGATGCTTCCGGCATTTTTTCACGAATCAATTGCGGAAGTAAAAACAGTTGATAATCATGCACCCATATAGTATCACCGGGCTTGATCACTTTCAGAAGTTCCTCTGCAAAAAAAATATTTACTTGTTCGTACTTCTCGAAGAACTCCTGGTCATATACTACATATGAAGGAAAATAGTGAAACAGTGGCCATAGCGTTGCGTTGCAAAAGCCATTGTAATATTTATTGTAAACTTTTGTATCAATGAATAACGGCTCCACGGTGAAGTCGCCCGGCACGGAAGATTGTTTCTTGAATTTATTCCATCGCTTCTCCGGGAAGTCAGCAGCACCAAACCATTTTTTGTGTGTAAAGACATCGCGGTTAGATTCTGCATTAAAATAACTTTTAAGAGCTGTTACCAATCCGCCATCGCTCTGTTTCAGCAACAGGTTGCCATCTTCTTCCAATAATTGAAAGGGTAAGCGGTTGGAAACGAGTATCAGGCTTTTGTCAGAATTTTCCATCTTAACTTTATTTTAAAATGATGAACCTTGCGCAAAGAATGACGAAGGCTATTCCATATACGATGATGAAAATCATGCCAGCCCTATGGAATATAAAAAAACGAATGCGGAGCTTGTGCAAGACTATACAAATATAGTCTTATAACACTGCAATTGAAAGCCGGTTATGTAATCAATGCAACTGTTTCAATAGCTATAGCATGCACAACGGCCGCTTTGTAACACATGGTAAGACATTTATCATGAAAGTATTTGGTATTTAAACCTGAAGCGTTTAAACTTTGTACTTTCTGCTAACGTACCGATACACCGGTTGCAGGTGTTATACTACTTGTCAAGTAAATCAGGAGCAAAATGAAAATTTCGTACGCTATTCTTTTCGGTTTTCTCATCATACTACTGCTCTTCGCTGCCACCACCTATATAAATTACAGACAGTCAGAAAAAATAAATGAGAATCACGAAGTGCTCGCGCGATCTTCTATTATTCTCAAACAGAGTAATCGCTTTCAACGAAATATTTTAAATATGGTGAGCGGATTGAGAGGTTATCTGCTTACGAACGAAACATTCTTTATACAGTCGTATGACTCTGCGATGATTGAGAATGATGAGATATTGCAGGAGCTCTCCATGTTGATCAAAGACAGTGTGCAACAACAAAATCTACTCGATGATATTCTCGAGTTGAATGAATACTGGATCAACGAATTTGCGCTGCCGCTTATTGAAGCACGAAAGCTTGCATCACGTTCCGATAGCAGTATGGCTGCCTTTAATAAATTATACCGTGCTAAACTGGTAACAGGCCTTGAAAAAGATATTAACCGAAGCCTTCAAAAGAAATTCAGAGAGTTCAGCAACCATGAGTATGCGGTACGCGAGCAACAGAAAACAGCACTCAGTGAATATATTCAACGCACCCGCAACATTTCATTCTCGCTGATGCTATGCTCACTCGTAATGGGCATGGGTATTGCTATTTTTATCGCTTCGTATATTTCTTCCGGTATCGTAAAAATGGTGCACATGGCGGAGAGTATTTCGAAAGGCGAGTATGGCGTTTCCATGAAGGCCCATGGTAAAGATGAACTGAGCAAGCTGGGGCGCTCGCTTAATAACATGGCGAGAATACTATCTGAAAATATTTCACTGCTGAAAAGAAAAAATGAAGAGCTCGATCAGTTTGCCTATATCGTTTCGCACGATCTGAAAGCTCCGCTGCGTGGCATTGATAATGTAGTAACGTGGATACAGGAAGATCATTTGCAGGAGCTTTCGCCAAAGGTTGTTGAATACCTGGATGTGATTAAAGGCCGTATTGTGCGCGCTGAAAATCTGTTGAACGGTATATTATCGTATTCGCGTGTAGGCAGGGAGTTGCAGCCCAATGAAGTGGTGGATGTAAAGGAACTGGTAGATGAGGTACGCGAATATCTTCCGAAAAAGACAGGCATCACGCTGCATGTGGAAGATAATATGCCGAGGCTTTTTACCGAGAAGCTGCCGTTNNGATGGTTATGTAAAGGTATATCATAAGCGACTGGATACGCATTATGAATTTTATGTGGAAGACAATGGTCCGGGTATATCAAAGGATTATCATAAGAAAATATTTGTGATCTTTCAGACGCTGGAAAACAGAGACTCGTATGAAAGTACAGGGGTAGGACTGGCGATTGTAAAGAAGATATTGGATGATCGTAAGCTATCGATTCGATTGGTATCAGAGCCTGGTAAGGGTTCTGTGTTTATTTTTACGTGGCCTTTAAATGAAATAGTATGATGCGTGTAGTAAATATTCTGCTGGTGGAAGACGACAGCCTGGATGTTATTGATGTGAAGCGGACGCTGGATAAACTGGCAATTGTTTACAATATGAAAGTAGCCCGTAATGGCGAAGAAGCTATACGGATGTTGCACGATAAACGAAGTGATGCCTTTACGGCAAAACCTGATTTTATTATTCTGGATCTGAACATGCCGAAGATGAACGGCTTGGAGCTGCTGCAGATATTGCGCGGCAGCGAAGACTGGAAGGATATCAAGATATTTGTTCTCACCACATCAGAAGACAGCAGTGATAAGCGAGCAGCTCAGCAATACGGCATATCAGGCTATATTGTCAAGCCACTCAAATTCAATAGCACCGGTTCGATGGATGCATTTAACCTGATGATTGATCTGATGAACATGCAGAATTAGCGTGCAGCCTGTCCGTTGTAAAACTATACGTATTGATTCGGATAGGCACTTCCGGAACCAGACTCGCAGTATCGTTTCAGACTCCGCAGGTACAGGGCCCAGTTGAAACTCCACTCGCTGAATTTACGCGAGCTATCCTGCCAGTTGCTGTGGATGAATTCAACGATGGTAATTTCGGGGTGTGGTTCGAGAATGAAGTCTACTTGTGTATTTACCCATTCATATTCACCACCGGTACATTGCCATTGTACCCACAGGCCGGAATCGAGTTTGGTAATCTTTACATCGACAGCCTCTCCTCCAAAGGCAAGATTGATAGTGTTGTTAAGATAAGGTTGTCCTTGTATGGTTGGCGTAAGCCAGCCTTGTAAGTCTTGTTTAGCCGTTAGCGCTTCATAAACTTTTTGTCCGGAAGGATCAATGATACCGAGCAGGTGACGAATTTCAGGCATGTTGTTGAGGGTTTATAGTTTAAAAAAACGAATAAGGTTTATATATAGCATACAATAGCAGCAGAGAAAATTAAGCATACAAAATCAATTTACCCAAAGCCTGCGCATGCAATTCAAAAGAGAATACACTGCATATAAAATCTATACCGGTAAACATCAGCACACTATGCCGATCTATACCGGAAAAATCCGGTGTACTTTATCAATTCAAAAAGCTTCGCAATAATTGTAATATAAACAGTTAACGAATAACGATTAACGGGTAACGCCTCCCACAGCCTGCTCAATAACTCTCTTCATCATCTTTATACAGAAATTGGTCGATTAATTTGGGGAATTTCATGGACATTTATATACATTTGTATCTCTTACCTGAGACACAGGTAGGTTAGGTTAAAAGCAGGCCATATCAGACGGATATAACCTGCTTTTTTTATTCCCGGCCAGAAACTAATAATAAGTTACCATTACACTGTAGAAGTGATTCAGGGATTATATATATGAAAATCTGGGCTGCATTAACAGAAGAAGAATGCAATGAGGTCTGGGAAAAGCTTCATCTGCATTACAATTTTCCCGCCATCAAAACTGATAAACCTATCTTTACTTTCCCCATTCATGATCTGTGGGAAAATGATTATTTCCGCGAAGACCTCGAACGAAAAGCACTGGATATACTGATCTCCATTACCAAACCGGGCGAAAAAATACTGGCGCTTGACTGGGAGCACACATGCTATCGCGTTGATCTTCGGCAGCACAAAGAAAATCCGCAGGCTGAAAACATCTTTCACATCCCCTTTATACCGGATGGTGATTACTATATATTCGTTACAGAAGATTTTGAGAATGTATGGTTCGGTCATCCGTGGAAGGAGACCATTACCGTGATAGGCGAAAAACTGGCCGCTGCTATACACAGTAATTTACCGGAAGCCTTTAAGCAGTTCTGACGAGCCTATATATCTATATCGGATTGAGTATAGTATTATGAGTGCCTGGCCAGGTCTGAAAGCGAATTACCCGAAAGGATCTTCAGCGTTTCATCACGCACCTGCCCGAAGAGGCGGTTAATGGAACATTCGTGCTCGTTGGTACACATGCCGCACGATTCATAAAAGTTTAACGAAACACATGGCAGCATCGCCACGGCACCGTCAATAATGCGGATTATTTCAATAATGCGGATGCTATCGGCACTGCGTTTCAGATAATAGCCCCCGCCTTTACCTTTTTTGCTTCCCAGCACACCCGCGTTTTTAAGATCGAGCAGAATTACTTCCAGAAATTTTTTGGGTATGCGTTTGGCTTCCGCTATTTCACTGATGGTAACAGAATCTTTCTGTTGATCTTTATCGGCCAGATACAGTAATGCGTGTAACGCGTATTGACATTTTTTAGACAGCATAATGGCGTTCTTTTGAACAAGCAGGTTGCTGGCTTTTAACGGCCGGCAGATTAGTATATTCTGCAAAGGTATTGATTTCAATTCATAACGCTATACCTTTTACCAGGAAGCAAAAAGGCTTCCGCACGCGGAAGCCTTTAACAGAGGACAAAACAACCCTCTTCCAAACATTACGATGGCTTTAATATATAGGTCCAGATCGGACAGCTGACATGGTTTACCAGGTCTTCGGCAATGCTGCCGGAAATGAAATGGGCAAGGCCTTTGCGACCGTGCGTAGCCATGGCAATCATATCCGCATTAATGTCGTTGGTAAAGCGCATAATGCCATTCTCTTCTGTCGTATCGTTAATGATGTTGAGTGTATAATCGGTAAGGCCGTAGTACTGTATATAGTCATTCAGCGATGCCTTTACCTTGCGTTCATCGGTTATATTGATGTTGGTGTTAACATGCAATACATGCAGGTGTGCACCCAGAAAATTCTGAAGTTCCTTGATCCTGTTTATGAAATCCTGCTGATGCAGGTCGGGCTCTACCGGGAACACGATGTTTTTAATCGATGCAAGATTTACCGGAGATTTTACGGATAGAACCGGCACGTGTGAAGACCGTACAATTTTTTCTGTCGTGGATCCTATAAAAAATTCTTTCAGACCACTGGCACCATGTGTGCCCATCACCACCAGGTCTATAGCATGATCATCTATAAATTGTTTGATGGTGTCAGTTACCGGACCGTGATCGGTATAAAAACCAACCGTTAATGTATCCAGGTTATGCGAGTGTATCATTGCATCGAAGCTCTTGCGGGCATCGGTCTCCAGTTCTTCAATAACGGTNNCCTTGATGGATGGCGGCAATTTCGGCCGCTAACTCAAATGCCTGAACGGCTGTAGAGGAGAAGTCGCAGGGAACAAGAATTTTTTTCATGGGTTTGAAGGTTGCTGTTGATAAGAACTGCAAAATTCAGATTTACCTATTCAGGCATGCTTGATCCATTGCTGGATCCTACTCGCGCGAGCGTCAGGAAATGTAGTGGCAAAAATATATGCCAGCGGTTTTTCTACAGAACAAAATTCAGGAGATTGTTGTTCGCGCGTTTTGGTAAATGTTACTGCATGCTTTGGGGAGCAAAGCTATAGCTATAAAAAAATACGGCTGATCAACCTGACCAGCCGTAGAANNATCAATCTGACCAGCCGTAGAAACCATTATAACCCAAATCTACTTTTTCTTCGGTTTTGCTTTCATTTTAGCATAGCGCAATAATCCTTCTATATAGTAGTAGTCAGCATATACCAGCGGTACATCTATTTCTGATTTAGCCGGTTTATGCCCTACACTATGCATAAGCACAAAGTAATTGTTCGATCCCGGCTTGGCCAGGTAAGCCGGTGTACTAAGACTGGCCAGCATTTGCTCAGCCGCTGCCACGTATGCTTTTCCGTTTTTGGTATAGCTACTTAATTCCAGTAGGGCTGACGCTGCTATAGCGCCGGCAGAAGCATCACGCTCTTCGTTGGGTATACCGGGCGCATTAAAATCCCAATAAGGAATTTTATCAGCCGGCAGGTTCGGATGATTCAAATAAAAATCAGCGATCTTAACAGCCTGCTCCAGGTACTTCCTGTCTTTGGTTTCGCGATACATTACTGTATAACCATAAAGTCCCCACGCCTGGCCGCGTGCCCATGCTGATTCATCGGCATAGCCCTGGTGCGTTACGCGAGCGATTACTTTGCCGGTAAGCGTATCGTAATCTACAACGTGATAGCTACTGTTATCGGCCCTGAAATGATTCTTCAGCGTAGTGTTGGCATGCGTTACAGCAATCTTATAGAAGCTTGAGTCGCCTGATATACGCGTGGCCCAGAACAACAACTCCAGGTTCATCATGTTATCAATAATTACCGGGAACTGCCATTTGCCATGATCCCACGAACGAATGCAGCCCGTCTTCTCGTTGAAGCGTGTTGAAAGCGACTGTGCGCCCTGCAAGAGTATATCTTTATAGGCCGGATCATTTGTCAGTCTATAGCCATTGCCGAACGAACAGTATAGCATAAAGCCCAGATCGTGCGTGCGCGTGTTCTGCTTTTCTTTTTCAAGTCCGGCAGTCCAGCGTCTCGCGGCAGTCTCCCATTTTTTATCACCGGTATATTCATACATATACCACAGGTTGCCGGGATAAAATCCGCTTGTCCAGTTAGAAGAACCGGTGCCGTGAAAACTTCCATCGGCTTTGGTACTTCTCGGAAACGCCAGCGGATCTTTATAGCTGTCCAGACTCAGGCTCAGTTGCTCCTTTGCTTTTTCAAGATTACTGCGGGCATCCAGCTTTGCCTTGATTACGAACGCAGACAGTGCCAGCGCTGCTATACCTATATATACTATATTTCTACTCCTTCTTATCATACCCGTTGTTACTATTGAGGATAGCCGTCATTTTGTGGTTTGAGACTTTGGTTCAGGTCGATTTCAATTTGCGGCACCGGAAATACGTTGTGGTACTCCTGTACGTTCGTAATGCCTTTAGCCTGCAGCGTTGATACCAACCTGCCAGTACGAACGAGATCATACCAGCGATGTCCTTCGAAACAAAGTTCAAGACGTCTTTCCAATAACACCGCTTCTCTAAACTCATCTTGAGTCAAACCTTCAAGATCGGCCAGGCCCGCGCGTTCGCGGATTGCATTGACAGCGTCATACGCCTCTTCAGTAGGGCCGCCAACTTCATTGGTTGCTTCGGCGAAAATCAGTAATACCTCTGCAAAGCGTATATGCGGAAAGTTATTGTCAGACTGATTGGCGGTAACAGCATCTGAATCGATCCATTTGTTACAGTAGTATTTGCCATCGGTACCCTTTACAAAGAATACCGGTAAACGTTTGTCGGCAGGATCAAAACTGTTATATATATCTTCCGTAGGTTGAAAAGAACCAAATCCACGACCTGCTATAGTATTATTCTCTTGTGCCCAGAAAGCAATCAGGTTGCTGCCTTGCCCGGACGGACCGCTTATAAACTGTGCATCGAATATAGCCTCTTTGCCGAACTCGTTCGGTATAGCAAATACGTCCGTTAAGTTTTCCCAAAGTCCATAGCCAAATTCCGGTGCCATTACCTCTTTTGATTTTTCAGCAGCCTTTGCGTAATCCTTTAAAGTGAGATATACCAATGACAGGTATGCTTTGGCGGCTCCTTTAGTTGCACGTCCGCGGTCTGCCCCGGTATAGGATATAGGGAGAACACTTTCTGCATCTTGAAAATCTTTAATGATTTGCTGATAGATTACGCTAACTTCTTCACGTTCCGGATAAACCACTTCTGCTAATGAGGTAGTCTCTTTTAAAACCAATGGCACTTTACCGAATAGTCTAACCAAATGGAAGTAGTAAAAGCCACGAAGAAATTGCGCTTCTGCAATAAGTCTTGCTCGAAGTGTTTCGTCCATTTGAATTAATGGCACGCGCTCTACTACTGCGTTACAACGGGTTATACCCAAATAGAAATTTTGCCATGATTCCCGCAGGATTGAATTCTGTGGCGTGTGGGTATATTGATCCAATTGTACTCTGTCATTGTTATTTAAAAGAGGACTTACGTCATCGGATGTAATATCTCCAAGAATGTTGAAATTGCGATTGGTATCACCATTGGTCTTGTTAGCGGCATAGGCGGCTGTTACCGCTGTAATCGCATCGCTTCTGGTTTTGTAAAAATTTTCAGAAGAGATGAATGACTCCGGATTTTCGTTCAGTATATCGCATGCTCCCATGATGAGAGCAACGATAGTATATATATAGATTTTTGTTTTCATACGTAATAAACGGTTTACGTTGTTAATTAGAATCCAATGTTTAATCCTATCATATAGGTTTTAGCCTTGGGATAGCTACCATAGTCAATGCCTAAACTCAAGGCGTCCTGCCCGAAGCGACTCACTTCAGGGTCGTATCCTGAGTAATCCGTTATTGTCAGTAGATTTTGTCCGCTGATATATAGTTTGGCACTGGATATTTTAATTCGTTCCATCCATGAAGATGGGAAATTATAGGCGAGCTGAATGTTACGCATGCGTATATACGAGCCGTCTTCTACCTGCCGACTGGTAACCTGGTATGGAGCCCCTGTGGATGTAGCTCTAGGTATTTCATTGCTGGGGTTCTCTGGTGTCCAGCGATCCAGGGTAACGGCAGACTGATTACTGATTCCCGTCATAGACTCAAGCTCATACCTGTTGATATTGTAAATACTGTTGCCTTGCGAGCCTACAAAAAAGATATTCAAATCAAAACCTTTATAAGAGAAGTTGTTTGTGAATCCAAATATATACTTCGGTTGGGCTTGTCCTAATATAGTGCGATCGCTGGAATTGATCACGCCATCAGGCGTCAGATCTTTATATCGGCGATCGCCCGGTTTTGCAGTTTTCTGTGCAGAAGCATCAATCTCGGCTTGGTTCTGAAAAATGCCATCGGTTACCAATCCATAAAATATACCTAACGGTTCGCCTACACGCAGAATTCCCGAGTTTGCCAGTTGCAAGTGTCCACTTGCACCACCGGCCGGTACATCACCTTTTACGTTACCGAGGTCTATAATTTCATTTTGATTCGCACCTATATTAAAGTTTGTCGTCCATCGGAGTTCCTTGTCGATGTTTACTGTGCTGATGCTGAATTCAAAACCCTTGTTTTGCACGCGTCCCACATTTTGTAACGATGTACTTACCCCGGCTGTGATTGGCAATGGAACGTTGTATAGCAAGTCACTTGTTTTCTTATGGTACCAGTCTGCGGTTATAATAATACGATCATTAAAAAGTCCCAGGTCCAATCCTATATCAAACTGCGCTGTAGACTCCCACATTAACCCGGGATTTGCAATTCGATTCGTTGCGTATCCAACCGTAAATGCACCACCAAAATTGTAGTTTTGAGTGCTCATGGAACTTATCGATTGATAGTTACCAATCTCTTGATTTCCGGTCAGACCATAACTTGTTCTTAATTTCAGATCGCTGATTTGTCTGACGTTTGCCATAAAAGGTTCATTGGCAATTCTCCATGCAACTGATCCCGAAGGGAAGAATGCATTTTTATTACCCGTGCCGAATCTGGACGATCCATCTATACGGGTTGTAAGCGTAACCAGGTATTTGCCATCAAGATCATAGTTAACACGACCAATATATGAGCGTAAAGCTGACTCCGCTATATTTGAAGTACTCGTATTGGTTTGCTGGGCTGTGCTAAGGTTGTTGTCCTGAAGAATGTCATTCGCAAAATTTTGTGCACTCGCTCTGTATTCTTCGAACCTGGCAGATTGTAATGTATATCCCAACAGTACGTTGAACTTGTGCCGATCATTGATGGACGTCTGGTAATGCAAAGTATTTTCGTTCAGCCAATCTATCGTTTGATTTGAATTGATATATGCCGATCCATTTGTACCTACGGATGCATATACAGTTCTTGGCTGATAGTAGTTTACCTTATAGTAATTAAGATTAGCGCCCAATAGTACTTTGATGCTTAATCCTTTCGCCAGAACATATTCTCCAGTTACATTTCCCAATATTCGAGTAGTGGCCGCGCGATTCTTAGTTTCGTTTGCGTATGCAACAGGGTTGCTGATTTTTATAGCTCCAGCACGATTGTCTACAGTATATGTTCCATCCGGATTATATACCGGAACCGTTGGTGAAAAATTCAGAGCAGCATATACAACTCCAGCACTGTTACCTCCATCCGTATCGGATGTTATCGCGTTGTTAACCGCATGTGCTATAGTCAGGCTGTTGCTTAGTTTAAGCTTATCGGTAACTTTTCTATCCAGATTAAGTCTGAAAGAGGTACGTTTATATTTAGAGTTTATAACAATACCATCTTGTTCAAATATATTTCCAGAGACAGAATACTGTGTTTTATCATCGCCACCCGAGATCGTAAGCTGATAGTTTGATATTGGCGCTGATCTGAAAATTTCATCCTGCCAGTCCGTTCCTTCACCAAGTGCTGCAATTTGTTCGTCCGTAAAGGCAAGAGCTTTCGGAAATCCCGGTTTGCCTACATTGTCTGCATTAACATTAGCGATTCCTTCGTTAACAAGTTCTGCCAGCTCTGTAGCATTTAGCATGTCTAGCTTTTTTCGAACTTCCTGCACGCCATAATAGCTTTCAAAAAGTATACTCGGTTTGCCGGACTTACCTCTGCGTGTAGTAATGATGACAACACCGTTGGCACCACGTGAACCATATATAGCAGTGGCAGAAGCATCTTTTAGAATTTCTATTGATTCAATATCATTAGGGCTTATAGTAGGCCCGTTTTCATTCATTATTGGATAGCCATCGATCACATATAGCGGCTCATTTCCGCCTTGTATAGAATTACCACCACGAATGCGGATCGATACACCACCCCCTGGAGCATTGGAGGTTTGTGTAACAAGTACACCGGCAGCGCGACCTTGCAATGCTTGTGACAATGATGCAACAGGAACAGCTTTGATCTCTTTTGCTGATACAGATGATATTGATCCGGTAAAATCACTCTTCTTCTGTGTACCATAACCAACCACCACCACTTCATCAAGTTGTGATACATCGGCATCCATAGTCATGTTAACAACGGATTGATTGTTAATATTTACTTCGAGTGTTTTCATGCCGATGAAGGAGAACACCAGCGTACCTGCAGGCGGAGCATCGAGGCTATATTTACCTTCTGCGTCAGTAACGGTACCGTTACTGGTTCCTTTCACAAGTACATTTACGCCCGGTAGTGGAGAGTTGTCGGCAGAGGTTACCGTTCCGGTTATTAAAACGTTCTGTGCCTGTATATATAGAGGCACAATCATAGCAACAAAGGTGAGACCTAACAGCCACACTCTTCGGCAGTACAGTAAAGTTCTAATCATAAAATAATAGAGGTTTGGGTAAATTAATTGTGTTAAATCAATTGGTTACATAAAGAGTTAATAAGGTTGCACGAGAAACACACTGCCGCAGAAACTCCGCGCAGTCATAGGTTATGACGTACTTCACACGATTGTTCCCTGACGATTATCATAGAAAAAAATCATCAACGCATGAAAACGATGTCATGATGTGAGTTGCCACACATTTGCTCTTTTCAGAAATGTTTGTTTTATTTACTTAACAAAATATAAGGAAATGGGTAAAGAATATCTTGGTGAGTTCGAAGAGTTGATCTTAACCATGGT
>DJFR01000252.1:0-1456 GCA_002432545.1 Flammeovirgaceae bacterium UBA5867
AAAGAAGGCATAGCCGGTACGTTGCGACTCATGAAACACCTGAACATGATCGAAGAAGCACCACACCCGGATGTAGAAAATAAAATGATCTGGAGCACCACGTGGATTCGTGCCAAAAGCGCAGGCCTCTTCCAAACCAATGTATACTGCGGCCAGCTGGTACAGAAAGANNACGATAACAGATCCTTTCGGAGAATTTAAAGAAAAGGTAATTACTCCGGTAACCGGTTATGTTGTAGGTTTGAATAACATTCCGGTGATAAACGCAGGCGATGCGCTCATGCACATCGGTATGGACAATATGTGCAGGTTGGATAACTTCGGAGAGTAGCGTGGAGAAATTTCTGGATCAGTATGGATATATAGCATTGATGATCGGCACCTTCTTCGAAGGTGAAACGGCTATCCTGGTGGCATCATCATTAATTCATCGCGGCTTGTTCGAAGGGCCGTATACCGTGCTGTTCGGCTTTGCAGGCTCGTTCATCAGCGACTGGCTGTATTATTTCATCGGCAGGCTTAACGGTAAATATTTTATTGAACACCGGCCGAAGCTCAAAGAAAAATTTCAACCGGTAGTAAAATTCTTTCTCCATCACAAACTGCAAATATTATTTACGTATCGCTTTCTATACGGCTTCCGCATTATCATTCCGCTCATCATCGGCATGAGCAATATAAAGCCGCTTCAATTTTTAGTATATAGTATCATCAGCGGGTTGATCTGGGCAACCAGCGTCAGTACGGTCGGTTATTTCATTGGCAGATTTCTGAATCTCAAAACCGAAGTATATGAAGAAAATATACTCTTCATTGTACTGGGATTTGCAGCACTGGGTGCAGTGATCGGATTCATAGTGAAACGTGTAACGATGAAAGAGATTGATGCCGAAGCAAAAGAATCTTAAGCCGGTAATTTCATTTCGCTGATCAGCGAAGCAAACACACCTTCTTTCAGGGAATAGGTAGAAACGCGAATGCGTTTAAAAGCGTGGTGTTCCAGCAGGTAACGGATCAGGCAGGACGCCACAACGATCATGTCTACACGCATATCGATCATGCCGGGTATATTCATGCGCTCTGCACGATTCTTCTGAATGAGGTCGTGGTATATTTCATAAAAGCCCGGTATCGACAACGGTGTTTCTATTTCTTCGGGGCTCTTGTGAATATCATGTGTAATGCAGAATATATCACTCAACGTATCAAATGTACCGGAAGACCCGATGAGAATTTCAGGCTGATAAATTTTCACAGCATCAAAAACCGGAACGAGTGCTTTTTCAAAATATACATCCAGTGCTTTAATCTCGTCCGGTGTGATGGGATCGCTTTTATGAAACTGCTCCAGCAAACGCTGGGCTCCTATCTCCAGACTTTGCTTCCAGAAAATATGGTCGTTATCGCCAATGATAAATTCAACGCTGCCTCCGCCTATATCAATGATCAGCGACTT
>DJFR01000252.1:1528-7503 GCA_002432545.1 Flammeovirgaceae bacterium UBA5867
GAAAGCTCCATGGTGTTTTTAAAACTCTGCATCGCCAGCAACGCGCGGTGCATACCCTCTTCTGTAATGATGCCCTGGTTTATACCGCCCATACCGATCTTCACTGCCAGGCGTTCGCGCGAGATAATATGATATCCCCGTTCGTCTGCTTCAGCAATGAGCAGGTGGAACGTATTCGTTCCCATGTCAATAATGGCAATCTTACTATTCATAAGGGGTAGGAAGGGGCGTGAAGATACTAATTTATTATCCACATTCAACCCCGTGAGACGGCAACAACCCGTGCAACATTCCAGCGGCTGTTGTCGGTATTCTGGCGACTGTTATATTTAAGACAAATTCTCAATCAAGATGGCCAAGCGAACAACCAAGGAATCCGCATCACAGCAAAAATTTGATGAACTGGAACGCAAGAATCAGGAAGCACTAACAGGTGGTGGTGAAAAACGGATCGAGCAGCAGCATGCGAAAGGAAAACTGACAGCACGCGAGCGAATCCATTTACTGCTCGATGAAGGTTCGTTTGAAGAGCTTGGAAAATTTGTAATGCACCGCAGCAAAGACTTCGGACTCGATAAAGAATATTACCTGGGCGATGGTGTTGTTACCGGCTACGGCACGGTTAACGGGCGACTGGTATATGTTTTCTCACAAGACTTTACGGTGTTCGGAGGTTCGCTCTCGGAAACACACGCTGAGAAAATAGTGAAGATCATGGATCTTGCCATGAAGAACGGAGCACCTGTAATTGGTCTTAACGATTCAGGCGGTGCACGTATACAGGAAGGCGTTGTATCACTCGGTGGCTATGCTGATATTTTTTACAGAAATACATTGGCATCNNGTATACTCTCCTGCCATTACTGATTTTATTCTGATGGTAGAGAATACTTCGTTCATGTTTGTTACCGGGCCCAACGTTGTAAAAACAGTAACGCATGAAAACGTAACAGCCGAAGAACTCGGAGGTGCACAGGCACACAGTTCGAAAAGTGGTGTTACGCATTTTGCCTGCGCCAACGAAGTGGAGTGCATTACCTATCTGAAAAAACTGTTAAGCTATATACCGCAGAACTGCGAAGACAACGCACCACGGTTACCCTACACGCTGGGCAACGAAAAACGCCCTGCACTGAATGATATTATTCCGGCTAACCCCAATCAGCCGTATGATATGCGTGAAGTGATCAACGGTGTAGTGGATGATGGAAGCTTCTTTGAAGTACATAAGAACTTTGCTGAAAATATAGTAGTAGGCTTTGCACGTATAGCAGGAAGAAGTATAGGCATTGTGGGAAATCAGCCGGCATCACTGGCCGGTGTACTGGATATAAATTCAAGTGTGAAAGGCGCGCGCTTCGTGCGGTTCTGCGATTGCTTTAATATACCGTTGCTCGTGTTCGAAGATGTACCAGGATTTTTACCGGGTACCGATCAGGAGTGGCACGGCATCATTACCAACGGTGCAAAATTACTCTTCGCATTTTCTGAAGCCACCGTGCCCCGTGTTACGGTGATTACACGCAAAGCATACGGAGGTGCGTATGATGTAATGAATTCAAAACACATTGGTGCTGACCTGAACTATGCATGGCCTACTGCAGAAATTGCTGTTATGGGTGCAAAAGGTGCGTCTGAAATAATTTTCCGGAAAGAAATTTCCGAAGCTGCCGATCCGGAAGCTAAACTTGCAGAAAAAGTAGAAGAGTATACGCATAAATTTGCAAACCCGTATCGCGCGGCACATCGTGGCTATATTGACGAAGTAATATACCCCGATGAGACACGCGAAAAACTGATCCGTGCGTTTACCATGTTGGAGAATAAAGTTGCCAAGCTGCCAAAGAAAAAGCACGGCAACATTCCGCTCTGATCGCAAAGTATATATATAGTTGAGGTTAGAATGCTTTGCATATTGGCGTATAATCTGAACACGAAGAATATTAACCCAAAGGAAATGACTACCCGCAGAAAATTCATTCAGCTCTCGGCACTTGGTGCATCACTTTTACCATTCGGAAAAAGTTTTGCCAAAGGCCACGAAGGTCAGAAGCCCATCGTGCTTTCTACCTGGAACTTCGGACTTCAGGCCAATGTAGAAGCCTGGAAAGTCTTATCGTCTGGTGGACGAGCGCTGGATGCTGTTGAAGCCGGTGCGCGTGTTCCGGAAGGTGATCCAAAAGAAACATCGGTAGGCCTTGGCGGGTTACCCGATCGCGAAGGAAAAGTTACTCTTGACGCTTGTATCATGGATGAACATGGTAACTGCGGATCGGTTGCTTTTCTTGAACACATTGTTCACCCTATATCTGTTGCACGTAAAGTAATGGAGAAAACTCCACACGTGATGCTGGTGGGCGATGGCGCTTTACAGTTTGCATTGGCCAACGGTTTTAAAAAAGAAAAGCTGCTCACCAAAGAATCTGAAAAGGCTTGGAAAGAGTGGTTGAAGAAAAGTGAATATAAACCTGTAGCCAACATCGAAAATCACGATACAATCGGAATCATCGCGTTGGATGCACAGGGAAATTTATCAGGCGCCTGTACCACCAGTGGCATGGCCTATAAAATGCGCGGCCGCGTAGGCGACTCTCCTATTATTGGTGCGGGCCTGTATGTTGACAATGAAATTGGCGCTGCTACATCCACAGGTGTAGGCGAAGAAGTAATTCGCATTGTGGGCTGTCACCTGGTAGTAGAATTGATGCGCCAGGGTAATTCACCAGCGGATGCCTGTCGTTTGGCTGTAGAACGTATTCTGAAAAAAAATCCGGAGAAAGCAAAACAGGTTCAGGTAGGATTTCTTGCGCTGAATAAAAATGGTGAGTACGGTGCATATTGCCTGCAGAAAGGATTTACTTATGCGGTACATACCAATGGAGGCAATAAACTATACGATGGCGTAAGTCATTTTTAAAAGTATATATACAACGGTAAGGGTACCCGCCCTATACGTATAAAAACAGAGAAGCCCGGATCGCTCCGGGCTTTCTCTTTTCTCAACTTATCTATCTAAACAAACTAACTAGTAAATAACTTTAGTCAAGCTTGTAATAACAGCCGCCAGACGCACGGCTTCAAACACACGTTCTTCTTTTGCGCCCAGTTCGATCAACGATGCTTCGTGCGCTTTCACACACATCTCGCAACCATTCACAGCACTTACTGCCAGGCTTACAAGTTCAAAGAACTCTTTTCCTGTAACAGGTCTTGCCATAATGTTCATCTTGATACGAGCCGGTATCTCGTTATACTTTTCCTTGTTCAGGAAATGACGGAAACGATAGAACACGTTGTTCGCACTAAGCAATGATGCACAGGCAACAGCTTCGGCTATCTCTTCTGCAGAAGATCCTTCCTGGCGTGCATTGTCTGAAAAGAACGCGCGGAGAATTTTGCTATTGGCATTTACTGCCAATGAAACTCCCAGCAATGCAATTTCTTTCTTCGACAGATATTCGCTTTCGAAAGAGTTCTTGAAGTTGATTTTCAGATCAGCCAGGTAGCGCGACTTGCCTTCTTCGAGCAGATCAAGCGCATGCGTGCTATAGTCTTTCTCTAACTTTAAGAAATCAAGGAACTCCTGTGTACTCTCTGAATATGTTACTGTTGATTCCATCGTGAACTTACACTTTCAAAGTTTCTTTTCCTTTTTCCCAGTTGCAAGGACACAGCTCATCAGTCTGAAGCGCATCCAGTACACGTACAACTTCTTTCACGTTACGACCTACGTTCAGATCATAAACGCTTACCCAACGAATTACGCCCTGAGGATCTACGATGAATGTAGCGCGGTATGCAATCTTCTCGTTAGGCTCCAGTATACCAAGTTCTTCAGCCAGTGATTTAGAAGTATCCGCCAGCATCGGGAATTTCAGATCACGAAGATCATCGTGATTTTTTCTCCACGCCAGGTGAACAAATTCAGAATCTGTAGATGCACCGATCAGGTTTGCATTACGATCGCGGAACTCACCATAGTTTTTGTTGAACTCAGCAATTTCAGTAGGACATACGAATGTAAAATCTTTTGGCCACCAGAAGATAACAGTCCAGCGACCTTCATCATTAATCAGGTCTTCCGAGCTGATATCAAAAAATTCTTTTCCTTTTTCAAGTGATACAACAGCCGCCTTCTTAAACGCAGGGAAAGCCTGCCCAACAGAAATAATACCTTTACTCATATTGAATTTTTAAATAGTTTGTTTGTGAATGGTGCAAAAATATATTTGCAAATGATATAAACCACATCAATAATACTTATTTACATATTATTAATATTTATTATACCGATTTAACGATCTTTGCAAACGAATGAATCTTCAACAATTAGAGTATATAATAGCGTTAGATATTCACCGAAATCACGTGAAGGCTGCTGAGCATTGCCATGTTACGCAGCCCACGCTGAGCATGATGGTAAAAAAACTGGAGGATGAACTTGATGTAAAAATCTTTCAGAAAAGTCAGCCACTCAAGCCAACACCATCCGGTGAAATCATTATCAGTCGTGCGCGACAGATCTTGCAGGAAGTAAAGAACCTGAAAGAATTTATACGCACTGAAAAAGATTCCATCGAAGGAGAATTCAGGCTTGGTGTAATCCCCACACTAGCTCCTTATTTGTTGCCAAGATTCCTCAACGACTTTTTGCAAAAGCATCCGGGCACTTCGTTCACAGTGATGGAACTGCAAACGCACGACATCATCAACTACCTGAAAACAAATCGCCTCGATGTTGCTATACTCGTAACACCGCTCGATGATAAAGAGATTCGCGAAGTACCCATCTTCTACGAACCTATATTATTATATACTTCAGAGAACCTGAAATACTACCAGCAGGAAAAAATAAATCTTAAAACGCTTTCATACGACAATTTATTAATGCTGGAGGAAGGTCACTGCTTCCGCGGGCAAGTTGAAAATCTGTGTGCTGCCAAAAACAGTAAAGTACATCACCAGTTGAACTATCAAAGCGGCTCGTTCGAAACATTAAAAGCGATGGTAGACAATAACTATGGCTATACATTGATACCCGAGCTGGCAGTAAACAGCAAAAGCAAGCACGTTAAACGTTTTGTATCACCTGAACCCGTGCGCGAAGTAAGCATGGCCGTACACCACGGCTTCGTAAAAGAAAATTTACTCTCCAAGCTTCGCGAAGCTATACTCAAAGTTATACCTCCACATTTTAAGAAGAACGACAAGTATATACGTGTTCGGTGGGACTGATTAGCTTCGAGTCTTGAGCTTTGAGCTGCGAGAATTTTGGTGCCGGTTTCAGGCTGCTGGCAGCAGGAAAAAAGACGCAACGGGGACACAAGGTATATATTCCTTTGTGATTTCTATGCCTTCTTCGTGTTCTCTGTGCAATTGGATTTTAAAGCCCTTCTTTAGTAAACGCATCCACACCTCAAAAAAATCAATCTTGCAGCTGGCAGCTGGTAGCCAGCAACTATTTTTTTATCTTCTGGTCTGTAACCTTTCCAACGCCTTCCGGTAACTAACACGAATTTGACAAAAAGAGCGTACCTGATGACAGACGAACTACTTATGGAGGCCGTAAAAAACGGTGATCTTCAGCAGGCTTCTGCACTTTTTGAGCGCTATAACAAGCGCATATTCAATTTCCTGGCACGCTTAACCATGGATCGTGCCCTGGCCGAAGACCTTACGCAAAATGTTTTTCTGCGCATCATCAAGTACAGAAACAGCTATCGCGAAGGGGCCCGGTTCCAGTCGTGGATATACCAGGTAGCACGGAATGTTTTTTCCGATCACTACCAGGTACATAAAAACAAGTTCTCTGACTTTGTTGATGTTGAAAAAGTGAGCGACTCTCTCTACGATCCGGAAGAAAGTGAAACTATGGATGAACAGGAAAAACTTTTGCAGCGGTCGATGGCAAAGCTTAGTGACGAGCAACGTGAACTGTTGATCTTAACACGCTTTCAGCACATGAAGTATGAAGA
>DJFR01000252.1:7524-22521 GCA_002432545.1 Flammeovirgaceae bacterium UBA5867
CGCGAGCACTATTTTGAACTTGAAAAAATATAAACAGAACATACGCTTCAACGTGGTTCTATACCAGCTATGAACAGGGAAACACTGGAAATGCTTCTGATTGATTACATCGATGGAAAGCTTGCGCCCGAAGAGAAACTTCAGGTAGAGCAGGAGTTGCTGAACAACAAAGAAGCATATATACTATATGAGCAACTGAAAGAGGTGATTCATACCATGGAACGCTCTGCCAAACTTGAACCGACCGAAAAGTTGAAATCATCTTTTGATAAACTGCTCGAACAAGAAATACGATCATCTAAAAAGAATAAAGTAATTTTCTTTCAACCTGCATTCTACCGCGTGGCAGCAGCCGTTGCATTGGTTGTGCTGGGCGGAGGTATAGGATACTGGATCAGTAAATATCAACAGCAACAACAGGAGCTTGCCGATATACGCAAGGAAGTACAAGCCACCAAGAACATGATGATGACGATGCTCGACAATCATCAATCAGCAAGTCAGCGGGTATTGGGTGCTACGGTGGCGTTGAAGATGGATCGGCCGGATGATGAAATTATACATGCGCTCGCCAATGCAATGAATGAAGATTCAAACACCAATGTTCGCCTCGCGGCATTGGATGCACTTAGCAAATTCAACAAAGAGCAAAATGTACGCAAACTGCTGATCGCATCACTCACAACACAGAAAGATCCGATCGTACAGATAGCGCTTATCAGAATACTGGTGGAGATACGCGCACAAGGTGCTGTAAAAGAACTTCAGCGCATCACCAACGATGAAGAAACTTTGAAAGAAGTAAAAGACGAAGCACACGCAGGAATACTGAAACTTTCATGAAGATATATATATAAGCATGCTTAATCACACCCACACAATTATTACTCACAGCGCAAAGTTGAAAACTCGAAGCTGAGAAAATTCAAATCGCAATTAGTAAGAAAATTAAAACATCAACGAAATATGAAAAAGGTATTTGCAACGGTAGCCCTGGTGGTTTTTATAACAGGGTTTATACAGGCACAGGAATATAAACTGGCAAAAAGTACAGGTCGACTGGAGATCAAGGAAGTAAACCATGTAGAGATAGAAGGCTATGCCGGCAATGAGATCATCTTTACATCGCGCAACGGTAAAAAGGATGACGATGAAAGAGCCAAAGGATTACGCGCCATCAGCAGCATGGGCCTGGAAGACAACACTGGTATAGGTTTATCGGTAGTAGAAAAAGGTGGTGTTATTGAAGTACAGCAACTGAAAAAAATGGATGGCCCTGATGTCATCATCAAAGTTCCGAAAGGCGTTGTCATATCGTTTAGTCATACATCACCGTATGGCGATCGTGTAACGTTCAAGAACTTTGAAGGCGAGATCGAAGTCTCGACCGTACACAACGGTGTTGTATTGAACAACACAACAGGTCCGATGACAATCAAAACCGTACACGGTGACATTGACGCTTCACTGAGTCCGAATATAAAGAATCCGGTGTCGATCATATCGGTACACGGTCATGTAGATGTAGCCTTCCCGACTACGCTGAAAGCAAACCTGAAATTAGGCACGGTATACGGGGAGATCTTTGTTGATCCTGATTTCAAGATCGAGATCGAGAAGGCCAATAACATGGTGAAATATAGCGACAACGTAAGCGGCAAGATCAACGGTGGTGGTTTGGACATCTACTTGTCTTCCACACACAACAACGTATACCTGCGGAAGAAATAAACTCATTGCCCGGATCTATACGCCTATATATTCGGGCAGCTATACCACCCCAAACTTCTAACTATGAAAATCAATATACTGTTCGTCATAGTCGCGCTTGTTCTTCCGATCGAAGAATATGCTCAAACCGCGGTCAACAAATCGATCGCAGTAAAGCCCGGACAAAATATAGTGATGCACTTCGATTACCCGGAACTGGTACGGGTTAGCACCTGGGATAAAAATGAAGTTTCCATCCAGGGAACTGTCAGTATAAACAACGGGGAAAATGACAATGCGTTTACACTGGATCTCTCAGCATCCGGCAATACGGTTAACATTCGCAGCCAGATTGCTGATATGAAAAATCTGCCGAGATTTTATACCATTAAAGATGGAACACAAACCATCACCTTTAAAAACAAGGAAGAACTGGATAAATACAAGCAGCAAACAGGCAAGAGTAAATTTGATATGATGTCCAATGGCGTTGATGTCGAAATTGTACTGGAGATCAAAGTACCACGGAACATCGACACCCGAGTAGAATCAGTTTATGGAACAGTAGAGATCAAGGAATTTAGCGGCCCGCTTTCTGTTACATCAACATACGGTGCTGTAGATGCAGCGCTCGTTGAAAAAGCAACGGGAGAGCTAGTCGCAGAAACAAATTATGGCGAGATCTTCACCAACCTCGAAGCCAAATTTGGCGGTATGGACAAGGATGAACATTTCCATACCTATGTTTCATCAAAACCGGGCAACGGTCCGCGCTATAGCTTTGAATCGAAATACGGCAATGTGTATATACGCAAAGCCAATCCTTAAAAGATATCCCTGCTATATATCAGGTGAAACAGGATCGATGATTGTATTGGTTTAAAACATGCCGAAGAAGCAGACTCATTGATTGATTTGGTTTCGCAAAACTCTCTGAACACCGAATACGACAGGGATAAAGAGCTCGCAGTAAATGCGAGCTCTTTCATTTTTTGATGTTGTAGCTTATAGCGCCCTGAACCTATAATCTCGAATCCAGAAAAAATTTTAATATTTTTTTCAAAAAGTTTGCACGTTCACGATTAATACAGATATTTGTCTATCGATTTAGTAGACAAATCAATTCTCACCAGATTGGTTTTATACAGAAGGGAGTAGAGACTAGGCTCAATGATCCCCTAGCAACCTATCAACCGTCAGGTTGAAAAGGTGCTAATTCCTACCAATAAAAAAATTGGAACTATAAAATTTTTAACCAAGATGAAACACAGAAAAAATTTCTTCGTTCGTAACAGTATGTACGCCCAGGCTATCAACATTAATTATAGTATGAACAACTGTTGTTGTTGATTCTGCCTTTTTCAAAAATCCCCTATTGAATTTAATGACTTGTTAACAGAGCATCCTCGCGCGGGGAATGCACAGGGAATCTTTTTGTACAAAAAAAATGCGTATAAAAGTGAACTGTATCCTTATACTATACCGATGTTGATGAACCCTGAATTCATCACGACTCTATAAATATATACATCCACTTTAACATTGAACGATCATGGCTTCTTATAAAAAATTCACCTTTGAAGGTACATTAACAACAGAACAAATAGAGTTCTTCCAAAAGAACGGTTTCATTCATTTCGAGAGCTATGCATCGCAGGAAACTGTAGATGCCATCATTAACTCGACAGAGCAGGTACAACGCCAGTGGGTAAAATCGAATGTTCAGAAAGTAAATGGTGTTCCTATTAAATATGGTGTAGACGAAAATGGCGATACCATTGTACAGCGTTTTGCATTTACCAATCAGTATAGCGATGCGGTAAGAACGTTCGCCAACAATCCGAACCTGCAGGCACTAAAAGTATTAATGCCCGAAGGTGCACGCCTGGGGCTCAAAGAAAAAGATGGCGTAGTATTCAACCACTATGTTAACACCGAAGGGAGTAACTTCTACCACATGGGCTGGCACACCGATAGTGCGCGTGATATATTCTACGGAAAGAAAGTAGCACCGATGCTAAATATAGGTTTCTATCTCGATGACTCCACAGCTGATAAGGGCGGACTTCGTGTACTGCCAGGTACGCATAAACAAGGTCTGTGGGATTTACTCTTCCGTAAGAAATACTATTTGAATAATTATGGAGATAAAGATGAAGTGCTGGTAGAAGCAAAAGCTGGCGACCTCGTTATTCACGATGGACGAATTTGGCATCGCGTAGCGCCCTCGCCACTAACCGGTGCGGGCAGTCGCAGAAGGGTAATGTATATACCGATGATCGTTGGGAAGTATAAACCTAAAACCGAACAGAGCTCAACTCCGTTATACCTGCACTTGTTACCCTTGGTAGGAAGCAAGAAGCACAGAAATCTTATTCCGGCATTCCGCAAGGCGGCCTGATAATGACTACATAAATAAACAAACAGTTACGTAAAAATAAACTACAATCATGTTCACATTTTTTGAAAGACCGGTCGGCATTATATACGGCCACGCTGAACAATACAACCCATTGTTTGAAAAACTTTCTGCACGAGGTATCCCGTATGAAAGAATAAATCCGGCTGATCATCTGTATGATCCTGCACAATATGAAGTGCCGTATAGCCTTGTGTTTAACGACATGAGTTCACCGCCTTACCTGGCGCACAACGCACTGGGTATTGCACAGACTGTAGAGTATGTAAAGCATGTGGAAAAAGTAAGTGGTGTGTATAACAGCAGCCCGATCGTAAACGGATCGCGCAATACTGAGATTGTCAGTACACGATCACGCCAACTCGCGCTGTTTGCTTCGCTTGGTATACCTTTTCCTAAAACGCGTATTGTAAGCAGCATCGATCAGCTTTTGGCAGCCAGTAACGAACTGCGCTTCCCGATCATTATCAAAAGCAATGGTATCAGCGATCCTGCCGTTACCAGACGGTTTGAAAGTACCAGCGACCTTGTGAATGCACTTGTTAAAGACGAATTGCATTTGCAAAATGACAAGTCGTGGCTGGTACAGGAATATATTCAGCCGAAAGGCAATCATATCAACCGCGTTGAAATTCTCAACGGCCGTATACTATATGCTGTAAAAATATTTCATGCAGGCGATGAGCCGGAGCGCTGGCCAATAGAAGTGAAGGCGAGCGTGTTCACACCGTCACTGGAAATCACCAACACGCTTGAAAAAATTGCACATGCTGCGTTGATCGATGCAGGCAGTATTGAGTACGTTACAGACCGAAAAACAAACCAGGTATATTTCTATGCTATACGCCCGCAAACCAGTTCGCGCAGCATACATATTGAGGGAATTGATTTTAATCCGGTAGATCGTCTTAGCCTGTACCTGGAGCAGCGGTTGCAAAAGATAAGAGAAATCGCGTTAACTATTTAAAAAAATATACTGAAGATACTTGTATATAAAGTATTGTTACTTATATTTGTCTATAGATTTAGTAGACAATAAAAAGTATACCCGGTACGAAAAAGTAAATGGTATATACCTGATCGGTCAGGCGGGGTTGTGGTTCTCCCCTGGCCCTTAACAAAACGGCTTCCGGATGCACCGGTCTTAAAAAGAATTTTGGTGGAATTTCTCGAAAGACACTGTGCATTCCGTAGCCACCAAACCACTCCCCTCCGACATCTTCCGTTCATGAAGCTTCACAGGTTTTGCTTTCATATGTTCTTTCGGGTTGAGTACATTTATACATTCTTTGTTATTACACGCCCAACATATGAGTACGACAACACAGACCTTAACCGAGAAAAAAGGAATTACACTCCATGAAGACTGGACAGCCGTAGTGCTGGGCGGCATCACGATTCTTCTTTCACTTCTTTGGTTTATTGTTCCCACACCGTCATTCTCCTGGAAGGAAGGACACGACATTACCGAAAAAATATTGGCAAGCGAAAACCTGGTTAAGATCAGTGCGCAGTTCACCTATAGTTTTGCGATTGCTATACTGGGCACATGGCTCATCGGCAAGTCTGTTAAAAACATGCTCGTGGTTTTTCCGGTGCTATATATACTTACTGTAATCGCTGTGGCGCTGGCCGGTAACAGCGCTATAAAATCATTGAACCTGGAAGCTGTTATTTTCAGTCTTTCCATTGGTTTACTCATCAGTAACACGGTACCGCTTCCACAGTGGTTTAGAGCTGCGCTCTCTACAGAACTATTTGTAAAAACAGGACTTGTATTATTAGGCACCGGAGTTATTTTCTCAGATATACTCAAGGCAGGCGGACTCGGTCTCATTCAGGCACTTGCTGTGGTGGTGAGTGTGTGGTACTTCGCATACTGGATCTGCAAAAAACTAAAGCTTGATGAAGAGCTCACCATGATGATCTCCAGTGCCGTTTCCATTTGTGGTGTATCCGCTGCCATTGCTACAGCAGGTGCTATACAAGGTGATTCAAAAAAACTCTCGTATGTTATATCGCTGGTGCTCATCGTTGCTATACCCATGATGATCTTCATGCCCTATATCGCCAATTACTTTCACTTCCCGCAGGAGGTAACCGGTGCATGGCTGGGCGGCAGTATAGATACAACGGGGGCGGTAGTAGCTTCGGGTACACTCGTGGGTGAGACAGCGCTAAAGATCAGCACCATTGTAAAGTTTTCGCAGAACGTTTTGCTGGGTGTTGCTGCTTTTGTGATCAGTATATATTGGACCTATACCGGTAAAGATCAGGGTGAAGGTAAAGTAACCAAACCATCGCTGGGTGTTATATGGGAGCGCTTCCCTAAATTTGTAATCGGCTTCGTAGCGGCTTCACTTTTCTTTTCATTTGTATTAAGTGCCGAAGCTGTGAGCAGTGTTAAAGAAAGTCTGAAGAGTATACAAACACTCTGGTTTGTACTGGCATTTACAAGCATCGGGCTGGAGACTAAATTCTCTGATCTGTTTAACGCCAACAGCCGAAAACCTTTATACGCTTTTCTGATTGCGCAGGGTTTCAACATCATTATCACACTGATTGTAGCGTTTCTGCTGTTCAGCTGATATACTACTATATATAGAATAAGATTCAAACGCAGCATAAAGGCCTCTGAAGCGATATCAGAGGCTTTCACTATTGCTCGTTAGGTGAAAATTTCCGAAATATTTAATAAATTCTTCAAAGTCTATTGATTTAATAGGGATTACTTCTAGATTTGCTTATTATCTACTAATGCTATAGACTTAAATTGCTATATGAACAACTTTTACCACCGACTCTTCCTTTTGATAATCTTTATTTCTTCTGCCGGCTTTGTCCAGGCTCAAAACCTGATCAGCGGTAGCATTACCGATGGTGAAACGCAGGAAAGTTTAGCGGGTGTTAACATTGCTGTAAAAGGAACTGTACTTGGAACAGTAACCGGTGCCAACGGTGACTTCAGTATATCTGTAAAACAATTACCCGTAACATTAGTAGCTTCTTTTATAGGGTATAAAACAGAAGAGATCGAAGTAACATCCCCTAATACTGTATTAAAGGTGCAATTGAATCCCAGTGCGTTGTTAGGGGAAGAAGTTGTTATTACAGCATCGCGTGTAGAAGAATCACAACTCAAATCTCCGGTAGCCATTGAAAAACTTGATCTGCGCGCGATCAAAGAAACGCCTGCACCCAGTTTTTATGATGCGCTTGAAAATGTAAAGGGTGTACAGATGACAACCTCGAGCATTACCTTTAAGGTACCAAACACACGTGGCTTTAATATACCCAACAACTTTCGTTTTGTGCAGGTAGTAGATGGTGTGGATATGCAGGCCGCTACATTGGGTGTTCCGCTTGGAAATGCAATTGGTCCTACAGAGCTTGATATAGAAAGTGTTGAGATCACTCCGGGTGCAGCCTCTGCACTCTATGGTATGAACGCTATCAACGGTATGGCTAATCTCATTACCAAGAGTCCGTTTTTATACCAGGGTTTAAGTATATATCAGAAAACAGGTGTGAACCATGTTGATGGTATAGATTACGATCCGAGTATATTATCCGAAACAGCATTGCGCTATGCAAAGTCGTTTAACAATAAAATAGCGTTTAAAATAAATGCAAGTTACCTGCGCGCTACCGATTGGCGCGGTAATACCAAGACCGATCAGAATCCAAACTCTACACCGGGTACAGGTAATCCCTCTTATCCTGAATTAAATGTTACTGATCACCCGGCATACGATGCATGGAATAAATATGGTGATGACAGCGGTAGCAATGCTGTAACGGTTAGTGGCATTACATACAACGGTGTGGCTAATCAATCTTTTGTAGTACGCAGAACAGGTTATTGGGAGAAAGACCTGGTGCCTGGCAAAGTAGATAACATCAAGATCGATGCTGCTATACATTACAAGATCGGCAGCAATGCAGAATTGTCCTATAGCTATCGCTTTGGTGTACTCGATGGTTTATTTCAGCGCGGAAACAAGATACAACTCAACAACACCCGTGTACAAAATCACAAACTTGAACTGAAGGGTGCTAACTACTCCGTTCGCTCCTATGTATCGCTTGAAAATACTGGAGACTCTTATAACCTCAAGCCGCTTTCTGATAACCTCGATCTCGCACATCTTTCCAACAATGCATGGCGCGATAAATTCAAAGCGTCTTTGCAAAATACACTGAACGCTAACCCGGATATAGAGTTAGCAGAAGCAATGCGTATAGCACGTGCCACTGCAGACGCTGGTCGTTACGAACCGGGTACATATCGTTTTGATTCCATGAAGAATGTTATCGTAGGTATAAATAACTGGGATCACATCAGTGCAGTGCCTACGGGTACATCTTCCGGTGGTGCCAAGCTTCACCAGATGAGCCGCATGTACCATACCGATGCACAGTGGGATCTTTCTAAAAAAGTAAAGTTTGTTGATCTGCTCGTAGGTGCCGATGTCCGCATCTACCAAATTATACCGGATGGAAATAACTTCGTTGATTTTTCACGCCCGGTAGCAGAGCGCAACACTCCGCTGGAAGATGGCAGCTTTGGCAATGATGTATACTATACCAAGTACGGTTTCTTTACACAGCTTACCAAAACATTGTTCAACGAGAAACTGAAACTGTTCGGATCGCTTCGTCTCGATCACAACCTTGAGTTCAATCCGAAAGTAAATCCGCGTATAGCAGCGGTATATACCGTTGCAGAGAAACATAACTTCCGCGCATCGTTCCAAAATGGTTTCCGCTTCCCTTCGTTGTTCGAAGCACTTTCGTTCGTGAACAACGGAAACATCAGACGCGTGGGAGGACTGTCTTATATCAACGATGGTC
Organism: Flammeovirgaceae bacterium UBA5867; assembly: GCA_002432545.1. Classification (GTDB taxonomy): domain Bacteria; phylum Bacteroidota; class Bacteroidia; order Cytophagales; family Cyclobacteriaceae; genus Ohtaekwangia. Next base: position 16,508 of record DJFR01000252.1, read on the forward strand.
TTAATTACCTCGACAATTCCTATACGCTGGCTTCGATCAATACATTTAATGCTGCCGTTAATGCTGATGTGAAAAACGGGATGGGCGCCAACGATGCTGCCCTGAAGAACCGCGCATTGCTGGAAGCAACCAACCTCTCGCCTACACGCCCGGAACGCATCAACTCATTTGAAGTAGGCTATAAAAGTGTTTTGTTCGATAATACTGTAGTGGTTGACATCGATGCCTATACCAATCAGTATGATGGATTTTTAGGACAAGTAGAAGTAGCTGTGCCATACCTGGCTGATGCTTCCGGTAAATATCCTGATCCTGACAAGCAAGTGCAGGTGGGGACCGATGATGCTGTGATCTCTATGCTCGCAGCCAATCGTACACCGCGTCAGGTTCGCTACCGTGTATATACCAACGCCAGGCAGAAGTATAACAACTATGGTTCTTCGCTTGGCCTTACCTATAACTTCTATAAGAAATTTACCATCGGTGGAAATGTGAACTATAACAATATATCCAAGAATAAAGAGAAAGATGTATTTGTTACAGGCTTTAACACACCGAAGTGGGCAACGAATATCTCTTTCGGAAACCGCGAGGTGATTACGAACCTCGGCTTTAACATTGTATGGAGATGGCAGGATTCATTCCAGTGGGAAAGCCCGCTGGCGAATGGTACCATATCTGCCTATAGCACAGTTGACGCACAGGTTACATACCGCCTGCCTGCCATCAAAACGAGTGTTAAAGTTGGTGGCACAAACATTCTCAATAACCGCTATATCCAGTATGCTGCGGGTCCTACCATTGGTGGATTGTATTATGTATCGCTTACGCTGGACGGTCTGTTAACAAATTAACCTAAACTGGAGGTGGCTTCCGGATTTCAAAAAACGATTTTGTTTTCCGGCAAGTACCTCAAGGGCAAAAACGTTTGGGTTATGTATTTCTGGTTGTTAGAGCTTGCTGTCGCTCGTTGACAGCAGGCTTTTTTTATGATCACGTCATCGCTGGCTGGCATAGTTCTTTAAATATTTCGCGTGAATACGTGACGACTGCAATAGTGTAAACCACATCATCACTCCTGCCCGCATACTACATTGCCATCTTTTGATGTAACGAAAGACACTATGTTATACCAGTGATCCTGCGAGTGATTTTTTTGGAATACTATTTAGTTTATCTTCACGCACTTTTATTTATAGATTATAATTTGAATGGCACTCCTGGAAAAACAACTCTACGTTAAGAAGTCAACGATCCCTAACGCAGGGAAAGGTTTATTCACTAAGAAATTTATACCCAAAGGAACTCGCATACTGGAATACAAAGGCGTGATCTCTTCGTGGAAAGATGTGAAAGACGAAGATGGCCGCAACGGCTATATCTTCTATGTAAAGCGTACGCACGTTATTAACGCGCTGCCTACGCCCAAAGCACTGGCGCGTTACGCGAATGACGCAAACGGATTAACCCGTGTGGCAGGCCTTAAGAACAACTGCGATTATGAGACAGAAGATGTTCGCGCATTCATCGTTTCGATCAAAGATATACCGGCAGGTTCTGAAATTCTGGTTGACTACGGTAAGGATTACTGGAAAGTGATTCGCGAAAACCTGAAACTGTGGGCAAAAGAAGCGAAAGAAAAAGAGCAGAAAGAAAAAGCCAAAGCCAAAAAGGAAGAGGCGAAAGCAAAGAAGAACGGCAAGACTTTAAAGAAGAACGGAAAAACTTCAAAGCATGCCACCCAGGTAAACGGCCGCAAAGTGAAAAAGAAAACCACCAAACGCGTAGCCACCTAACAACGAAATCACACAACAATAAAAAAAGTCAGGTCACCCCTGACTTTTTTTGTTTTATATATACTTTCCAAAAAGGTTATACCTCCGCCAACCTCAACACATCAACACCCCAACACATCAACACAACTAAGGTATTAGCGCCTGCAACCGCTGCTGCGCGCTCAACGCATATTCATCAAACCCCTGCCGTGCTGCTTCTTGCGCATACGCTCTCAGTAATCTATAGGAGTTTGAATTTACCTGGATCGCCTCCGAAAGAATAGTATAGGGCTTTATACTTTCGGCATCGCGACTGCGATAGAAATCAGCGGCTGCCAATATACCTTCTTCAAAGTATGGATTATACCGACTCAGTACTTCAAAATTCTTATGCGCGTTGAGTGTATCACCGTTAGCCTCGTTGAGTAATGCAGTATATAATGTCTTCTCCAGCAATCGCGTTGTTGGGAACTCAATTCCCTTATTGATCTGCGTTGCCAGGGCGCGTAATTCTTTTCGTGATGCCAGCATACGCAATTCGAAATGACGCACATCATCATACAGTGCTTTATCGCTCAACTCAAGCCCTGCAATGCGGTTGAAAAAGCGTATAGCCGGACCGTATTGNNGCGTTACTAAACGAGTTCACGATACGATCGAATAACACCGAGTCCCGTAGTCCGATACGATATCGGCAGAACTGGTATTTCTCACCATCACTCAGCGCGAGCACATTTTGAGAGGGCAGCAAAATTATATTCTTTACCGTAGCCGCGATGCGTTGCTGTGATTCCTCCTTTCCAATCGCTACCGTATCCCAGGCAGACAGCGCTGGCCCTAGCAATCCCGCTTCCGTCAGTGCAATGGCGTGATAGAACCGGGCATTCTTATAGTCGTATGTATCGGCATAGCTGAAATATTCGGCTGCTATAGCAGGATTGCCTTGCTCGAGCGCCCACAGTCCCATTACATAATTATACTTTCCCTGGTTGGCTTGCCCTACATATACCTGCTCGGCCAGGATGGTTAACGCCTGTGCTACATTTCCCTGGTGATAGAATGCATAGGCCAGGGCCGCTTTCAATGCAATGCTATAGTCACTGTTGATAGAATCTGATGCTATAGTATACGCACTACGGGTAAAAGTTGTATCGAGCGTGGTGGCGTTTCTGAGAATATAGTTATTGAGTAAGGTTGCTGATTTCAGATCCAACTTTTTTGACGCCAGCGGATCGATGTTAACTTTTACAGGTTGATCGTACAACCCCGCTAACGCCAGTGCGTTGGCAATGGTAGCCGTTGATGTTGTATTGAAAACACTCAGAATAGAATCGGCCTGCAACGGAAGTAATTCGGTTGCTGCCATGGCAAAAAAGTTTGTCTCGGCTACATCTTTTGAAACATTGTGCTCGCGTGCTTTACTGAAATATACCAGTGCCGAATCGAGGTTGTGTATTTTGGCATACGCCAGTCCCAGGTTGTTGGCAACGATACCCGATTCAGGAAGAATGCCATAGGCTTTACGATACTCGCTGATAGCATCGAACACTTTTCGGTCCCAGATAAAAACATTACCCGTATTGGTAAGCGAATATTCCGAAGGATGTAGATAGTTGGCAGATGAATAATCTTTCAGTGCGCCTTCAAAATTATAGCGCGATCCTTTCATTGTTGCCAGCGCGTAGTTGGAGCGGTGGTTGGCAAAGCCGTGTGTTCTGCCCTGGTCGTAAAAAGATTCGGCATATACTTCATTTCCCTGCAAGGTATATAGATCGCCTGCAGAATTATAGAAAGCAGCCATACCGTTGTAAACATAGCTCCGCCAGTCGGCCACAAATACAAACGCAAGCATGGCAATGATACCGGCAAAACGATAGGTAAAGTATGGCATGCGATTGGGCTTGTACAACACGCGGTATACCGGCATGTTCTGCGACAGCATCACGATATAGTTCGAAAATACATAGGTGAGGAATATGATGCCAAAGCCTGCATGGCTGAAGATGATCACTTCGCGAATGATCTTGAGCCCCGGATCATTGGCATTACCCAGCAACTGCCCCGTGGTAGCAAAACATATAGCACCCATGGCAAGATAGAAGTATGCGCCAAACGGGTAGAATGGAAACATGTTGCCATAGATAGCTTCGCGATCGCGGTAGCCCCATATACCCAGCACAGCCGAAATGGTAAGGAGCAGGTATATATTGATGTAAATGAAATTCCATTCTACAACACCTAACTCGTGCAGCGCTGTAATGATGACATTGGCCATGTAGATAACGCTGATAATGGAAAGGTGCTGTAAACTTTTAGAAGAACCCTGACTCACTACGTTGATGAATGTTGCCAGTATTTCATGCGCGATCATGATAATGAAGATCACCGCGATGATAAGACCCGGAGTATATCCCGTTAGGGTAAGATGATAAAACGGGTATTCTACTTCGGCAAGAAAAGCAACGGCCAGTGCGAGCGCCAGTGTAATAATGGTGAACAACAGCAATCGTTTAACAAATGCAACGGCCGTGTTGAAGCGATTAAAATAGAAAGCCGGCACGCAATACAGAACCAACGCTACAATTACCGGTATACGGTTAAACTGTCCGCCAATACCCAGCACCTCCAGGCGCAGACTTACGATAAAAAGTATAAACAGGCCCATGCCTAAAAAATACCAGATGCCTTCAATGGTAGTGAGCACAGTAAACAAAATAACAGCGCTCACCGCCAGCACCACCAGAAATATATAGGATGCCGTTGTATTCGGTTCTATATGGCTGCCATTAAAGTATTCTACCAGCGCATAGTTTTCGGCCGGTACATTTAGTACAAACGGACCAACGCGAAATGTATGTACTGTTGTCTCAACTGTTTTTTGTTCCTGTATAGTATCCCAATGTATAACACCATCCGTTCCCTGGTAGTATGAAAACCACAGGAAGAACAGCGCGAAGAAAAAGACAGCAGCAGTAAGGTATCCGGTCCAACGGTAATCTTTCAGCCAGTTTTTCCAGAAAAAAAGTGATTGCATTTTATAACAGAATCAGGTTTGTTAAGCTTACAAGTTTAAAAAAATAAACCCGGAAGGCTTTACAATCTTCCGGGTTTACTCCTGAACAGGAAAAGATTATTCAAGTACTTTCGGCACTCTGAAGTAATCAGCATCTTTTTTCGGTGCATTGAACAACGCACGTTCATGGTTCAGATGTTCTTTCACCTCGTCTTCGCGCAATGCATTTATTTCGTGGCTCATGGTGGTGAGAGGTTCTACACCATCGGTATTTACCTCTTTCAGTTTTTCTACCCAATCCACAATAGCCGTCATGTCCTTCATCATCTTCTCAGCATCCTTTTCATCAAACTCAAGGCGCGAGAGGTGAGCGATTTTATCCAGCAGGGCGCGATCTATATTCATTGTTAATGACGTTCGTTGCTACAGGCAGGTTTGCCAAATGTTGTTTTAATTCCTCATCAATTACGCTGAACACCCGTTCTTTCAACGCATCCACATCGTTTAACGTAAGACCAGTCGTTTCAACAGGTTCATGAAAAATGACTTTTAGCGGATGCCAGTGCAGCACAAACTGATCGGCTGGCAAAATTATCCAATTATATGGAATGGTTACAGGCACAATGGCAATTTGTTTCTCGATGGCGATGCGAAACGCTCCGTCTTTAAAACGGCCCATGACCGGTTCACGCTCTGTTACGATACCTCCTTCCGGGAAGACAACCAGACTTTTACCTTCATCGATGGCCAGCAACGAACGCTTCAACGATGTGTAGCGACTCTTNNTCAATCTCGTTCTTCCCGACAAAAATAGTATTGAAGTGATTTAACCCGGCTGTAGGAATATCGATGTATGAAAAGTGATTGGGGCAAAAGATGTATTGCTTTTTCGGATCGAGCTTTCTGCGATACTCAACTTTAAACGGGATGAATACAAAAAAAAGCAGCAGCCTCGCCCACCAGCGGTTGATGATTCCAGTTACTCTGAACTGACTTGGAAAAATAACAGGGATGAATAAAAACGGCAACAAGACCAAAAATAACATGGCAAACACAAGCATGCCATAACAGGTATGTATAACGCGCAGTATCTTCATGGGCCTTGCAACAACCGTATCGTAAAAAGTTGTTCTTCGAAATACGGGAGATAAAATTAATTAATTATTCCGTTTTAAAACATAGCGGTACGGAGGTGAGAAATAGAAGTAAGAAGCAGAATTAAGAAG
>DJFR01000234.1:0-217 GCA_002432545.1 Flammeovirgaceae bacterium UBA5867
TTACCTGCTTAATCTCTGTCATCCGCTCTTAATTTTGTGGCTTGCCTGTTATTTTTTGCGGGCTAATATAGTAAAAACCCTTTCCCTGCCAAACCCGGTTACGATGAAACGGAGTTGGACCACAGGTAAGGAAAAGTGCACTTTAAACATTTTATGTAATGGATTCCGGTTCGATCAGACGCAAATTTCTAGAGTTCTTTGAGAAAAAAGGTCACAC
>DJFR01000234.1:311-3330 GCA_002432545.1 Flammeovirgaceae bacterium UBA5867
TATCACCACACCATGTTCGAGATGTTGGGTAACTGGTCGTTCGGAGATTACTTTAAGAAAGAAGCGCTCGCGTGGGCGTGGGAGTTACTTACTGAAGAGTATAAATTACCGAAAGACAGACTCTATGTAAGTGTGTTCGGTGGTGATAAAGATGACAACCTGCCTTTTGACCAGGAAGCATTTGATATATGGAAAGGCTTTGTAAGTGAAGACAGGATTATACTCGGAAACAAGAAAGACAACTTCTGGGAGATGGCCGACCTCGGTCCGTGTGGTCCATGCTCAGAGATACACGTAGACCTTCGTTCTGAAGAAGAACGTAAAAAGATACCGGGTAAAGAATTAGTGAACAACGATCACCCGCAGGTTATCGAGATCTGGAATAACGTGTTCATGGAATTTGAACGCTACTGGAATCCGGAAAAAGGTGGCGCGAGTGAACTCGTGAAATTCGATCTTGAGTATAAAGGTGATGATAAAAAAGTAGCACGCGAAAGANNATGGGCTTCGAGCGTCTTTGTATGGCTATACAGAATAAGACTTCGAATTACGATACAGATGTATTTACTCCGTTGCTTGATTTCATCAGTCAGACATCCGGTATAAAATATAGACTGGATGAGAAGACGGATATAGCAATGCGTGTTATTGCCGATCACGTGCGTGCAGTATCGTTCGCTATAGCAGATGGACAATTACCATCAAACACCGGTGCAGGGTACGTTATCAGACGTATACTTCGCAGAGCGGTGCGCTATGGATTTACTTTCCTGAATTTTAAAGAGCCCTTCATTTATAAACTTGTTCCTGTACTGGCAAATCAATTGAGAGATGTATTTACAGAACTCAAAGCACAGGAAGATTATGTAGGTAAAGTAATTTTCGAAGAAGAGGCATCGTTCCTACGTACACTTGAAAAAGGATTAAAGCGCATGGAAGGTTTACAAGCTATCAGTGGTGAGCAGGCTTTCGAATTATACGATACCTATGGTTTTCCGTTGGATCTTACGTCACTCATTGCACGTGAACGTGGCTTCTCGGTAGATGAAGAAGGTTTCCGTGTGGAGATGGAAAAACAGAAGTCGCGCTCGAAAGCAGCGGCTGCCAAAGAAACCGGTGACTGGGTTATTATAGGAGAGGATGTTAAATCTGAATTTATAGGATACGATCAACTGGAAGCGGATGTAAAGATTACCAAGTATCGTAAACTAAAACAAAAGAATAAGGAGCTATACCAACTGGTATTCGATCGCACACCATTCTATGCAGAGAGCGGTGGACAGGTAGGCGATACCGGATATATAGCAAGCGCCAACGAAAAGATATATATCACCGATACGAAGAAGGAAAATGAACTGATCGTTCACTCGGCCGATCAGCTTCCGGAAAATCTGTCGGCATCATTCTCGGCTATCGTTGATAAACACAAGCGCCAGCTGAGCATGGACAATCACTCTGCAACGCACTTGCTACACGCAGCATTACGCAACGTGCTGGGCAAGCATGTAGAGCAGAAAGGTTCATTGGTAAATGACAAGATACTTCGTTTCGACTTCTCGCACTTTGCAGCCATGACACCGGAAGAAATTCTGAAGGTAGAAGACATGGTAAACGCGAAGATACGCGAAGATATACACCTGGATGAAAAACGAAATGTACCCATCGATCAGGCCAAGGCGTTAGGAGCTATGGCATTGTTCGGAGAAAAATATGGCGACTTTGTCCGCGTGATTACATTCGATCCTAAATATTCCGTAGAACTTTGTGGTGGTACCCACGTGAAGTCAACCGGAAATATAGGTTTGTTCAAGATTGTATCGGAGAGTTCGGTAGCAGCCGGTGTTCGCAGGATCGAAGCAATCACTGCCGAGAACGCAGAACAATTTGTTCGCACCGAAATAGCATTGCTCGATGAAGTTCGCACATTGCTCAAAAATCCGAAGGACTTACTGGCATCGTTGAAGAATCTCTCCGAAGAGAAACATGCATTGGAGAAAAAGATCGAAGCCTTTAACCAGGAGAAAGCGAACCAGATCAAAGATGAACTTGCGCGTAAAGCGGTGCAGTCTAACGGATATAATCTTGTACTTGAAAAAGTATCGGTACCTAATGCTGATGCGCTCAAGAATATAGCGTATGCCTTGCGTAACCAGTTCGAAGATCTGTTGCTCATTCTGGCTGCAGATGTAGACGGAAAACCGCAGGTAACAGTAATGATCGGAGAGAAGCTTGCGCAGACCAATAAATATCATGCCGGTAACCTGGTAAAAGAACTGGCGAAAGAGATTGACGGAGGNNTGGATGCTGTTATAGAAAAAGCACGTAAATTGATTCAGTAAAGGTTCGCTGTGAAATAAATCGGGTGTATAGCCTGATGAGAGTAATTTAATTTTGGAGTAAGCGTTACGCTTAACTATATGAGTAAATCGAATCGCGATAAGTATACACTAGTGGTTGGTCTGGAGGTACACGCGCAGCTTCTTACCAAAAGTAAGATCTATAACACCGACTCAACAGCGTATGGAAGTGCACCCAACACCAACGTGAGTGTTATTACACTTGCGCACCCGGGTACACTGCCGAAGCTCAACAAGAAAGTTGTGGAGTACGCGATCAAGATGGGACTCGCATGTAATTCAGATATATCACGCTTCCAGATATTCGATCGTAAAAATTACTTCTATCCTGATCTTCCGAAAGGATATCAGCTTACGCAGGACAGAACTCCGATCTGCAAGGGCGGGTATATAACAATTCTTACAAAAGCAGGCGAGCGAAATATATCTCTTAACCGGATACACATCGAGGAGGACGCTGGTAAATCTATACACCTCGCAACCGAAAGCGATACACTTGTTGACTTTAACCGTTCGGGTGTACCGCTGATCGAGATTGTAACCGAGCCGGATATACGCACGTCTGATGAAGCTTATGCGATTCTCACAGAAATCCGGAAGATCGTTCGTTATCTTGAGATATGCGATGGCAACATGGAAGAAGGTTCACTTCGTTGTGACGC
>DJFR01000234.1:3357-15667 GCA_002432545.1 Flammeovirgaceae bacterium UBA5867
CATGAGTTCGATCGCCAGATTGAATTGCTGGAGCAAGGTATACCGATCATTTCCGAGACCCGTACGTTTGATGCTGCGGATGGGAAAACGTATGGCATGCGTACCAAAGAAGAACTCAACGACTATCGCTATTTCCCCGACCCGGATTTGAGTCCGATGGAAGTATCGGAGCCGTGGCTCAACAGTATAAAATTATCCATGCCTGCGCTTCCGCGTGAGCTATACCTGAAGTATATATCTGAGTATCAATTGCCGGAATACGATGCACTGGTTCTTACAGACTCAAAAGATATAGCACTGTATTTCGAGGAAGTGTGCAAGCTCACGAAGAACTATAAAGCTGCTTCCAACTGGGTGATGGGCCCGATCAAATCATACCTGAAGGAGTTTTCATTATCAGCAGATGAATTTCCGTTGTCACCGGCTGTTATAGCCGAGATCATTGGTTTGATCGATCAGGGTAAAATAAGCTATACCATTGCTTCGCAGCGTGTATTTACAGAGTTGCTGAAGAGCCCGGGTAAATCTGCACTGGAGATAGCGCAGCAGCTTAACGTTATACAAGACAGCAATCAGGATTCGATCCTTCCGATTGTTGAAGATGTAATCAAAGAGTTTCCACTGAAAGTGGAAGAGTATAAAAATGGTAAGAAGGGTATCATCAGCATGTTCATGGGCGAGGTGATGAAACGCAGTAAAGGAAAAGCCGACCCGAAAGTGGCTACACAATTATTAACCAAGAAACTGGAAGAAGTATGATAGAGCAAGTAAACAATGCAAAGCAGAAAGTTGTAAGCTTTCGCATCGGTAGTAAGTTCAGAGCTTTCAGCTTTATGCTGTTGGCGTTAGGCTTCTCGTGTTCTTCTACCAGTCGCGAGGAGGCCAACGACCAGGCTACTGCAAACGCAGCGGCATGGACGGTAACCGTAAGTGGTAAAGTAGGACATCCACAACCGGATGGACAAATCATTATACAGGAGATCAAGAATGGCTCGTTCGGCTGGCAGGATACCGTGAAGCTGAAGAGTAACTATACCTATTCCAAAGCTATAAAGTTAACGGAACCGGGATACTACAAGATCAATTTCTTCAACCGCCAGGTAGTTGATTTTATCTTGTTCAAGAGTAACATACAGATCAATGTAGATGGTAACGATCCGCGGGGCTTTGTAGAAGTACTCGGTTCACCAGAGATAGAGTTGATCAAAAAAGCACAAACCATTATGCAGGAGGCGGAGCGCTCTCCAGTGATCGTTCAGTTAAATGAAGACTTTGGTAAAGCTGCGCAGGCAAGGGACGAAAAGAAGATTGCTGAATTGCAGGCAACCTATCAGACTGAAATCAAAAAGACAACCGATAAACTTGCTGAGTTTTTGAAGAGTCAGCCGGCATCGCTGGGTACCATCAACCTGTTGCAGGGTAATATACTCGACCGCGATCAGTACTTTGATACCTATTTAGCCGTATCGGAGAAATTGAAAAAGGAATGGCCTGATTACGCAGTGTCAAAAGAGTTTGTCTCATCTGTTGATCGCATGAAATCACTCGCGATCGGTCAGCCTGCCCCCGAGATATCATTACCCGATACAACCGGTAAAGTAGTTAAGCTTTCGTCTATGAAAGGTAAATATGTGTTGCTTGACTTCTGGGCGAAATGGTGCGGACCATGCCGCCAGGAGAATCCAAATGTAGTGCGTGCCTATCATAAGTATAAAGATAAAGGCTTCACCGTATTTGGTGTGTCTCTCGATCGCTCCAAGCAAGACTGGATGAATGCGATCAAACAGGATGGCCTGGTGTGGACACACGTATCAGATCTAAAATACTGGCAATCAGAAGCTGCCAAAACCTATAACATTACCGGTATACCTTTCTCATTACTGCTCGATCCGAACGGCGTTATCATTGCCAAGAACCTGCGCGGTGCTGCATTGGACAATAAGCTGAACGAGATTTTCAGTAAGAAGACGAACTAAGGTATATATGCGGGTATATATTCTTGTAGCAGGGATTGCGTCATTACTTTTTGCATCGTGTGGAAAGAAAGAAGCGCAACAAGAAACACGTCAGGCTATTGCATTTGAATTGAAAAGCTTCAAGTTATATTCTGATAACTGCGGCAACGATTCGTCCAAATGTGCTTCGTATGAAGTAAGCTACCCGGTATTTACGGGTATAGATTCTGCTGTAGCTGAGAAGATCAGCTATAGAATCGACTCCGTTTTATCCATCGGGTTTTCAGAAGGTCTTGTTCAACCCTTCGAGCAAAACGGCAGACTATTCATTGATCAATATCAGGAATTTGCAGGCGAAGGCATGGAAGCGTCTGGGCCTGCATGGTATTATTCTGTTAATATAAATCCGGAGCAGGTAACCGATTCGTTAATTACCTTGTCCTTCCATAGTGAAGATTACTCCGGAGGAGCACATCCCAATTCAGCGACCATTTTTTTAAATATAGATGCTAAAACCGGAGCACGCGTTCAACTGAATGATGTGCTGAAGTCCGGGTATAACGATGCACTAACGAAAATAGGAGAGAGAGTCTTCCGTGAACAACGCGAACTTGCCGATACCGCTTCCTTCAAAAGTAACGCCTTCGATTTTCCTGATAATAAATTTCAATTGAACAAGAACTACGGTTTTACCAGGGAAGGTATATTGTTCTACTATAACAGTTACGAAGTAGGCCCGTATGCAGCGGGCCCCACCGAAGTACTTATACCCTATACCGAAATAAAAGACTGGCTAAAGTAAACCAGTCTTTTATTTTGTTTACTTCTTTTCAATTCTTACTTCTTACTATTCCTCTGCATTCAGTTCAAAATTCACCGGCAACACAAACTGCTGGCGGATAGCTTTTCCGCTTTGCTTTCCCGGATTCCAGTTCGGCATAGCTTTAACAACAGCCAGCGCGGCATTGTCCAATTGCGCATCAATACCTCGCTTGATAGTAGGATCAGAAATAGAGCCATCTTCATTGACAATGAACTGGACAAATACTTTTCCCTGTATACCTTTTGTACGAGCGTCTGTCGGGTATACCAGGTTTTCGCTAATGAAACTGCCGAGAGCTTCCATACCGCCTTTATAGGTGGCACTTTCTTCTACAATCGTAAAAACTTCTCCTGTTCTTGACGACATAGCAACCTTCTGTGCGGCTTCGTTGTATTCGATGATGATGAATGAACGAACATTACCGTTTTTATCAGTGATGTTTTTCATCACGTTCATAGTACTAATCTGGGATCCGTCAATACCTTCTGTTTTCTTTTGAAGATCGGTTACGCCATTTTCATCTTTCTTGTCAGGCTCTATAACAATAAACTTTTTATCCGGTGCAGCAGCCTTCATTTCACTCAGCTTGTTGGCTACTACTTCCGGCAGATCAATTGCCATAGTCGAGTTTTTGGCTATAGCATTCGCTTCCTCGGCTACCTGGTCCTGGCAGGCAACAACAAAGAAGAATGCAGGAAGTATAGCGGCCACGGCTGCGATCTTCCAGCGTTTTATTTTGGATTTGATAGTTCGCATCATTTCAATTCGTTTTACAGTTAATGAATTACTAAAGTGATTGGCGAGTGTAAAGTCGGCCGACAGTAAAGCAACCTTCGCCAGCAGGCTGCAGTAATCATTCACATCCCGGTTTGCTACAGCGCGCGCATCTGCTTCAAACTCGTGAAGTTGAACGAATATCTTTTTATATACTTTGATACAGGGGTTAAACCAAAAAAATATACTCAGCAGGTTAACCAATAGAATGTCGATGGAATGAAGTTGTTCGGCATGAACACTTTCGTGCTCTATAATTTGCTGTTTCTCCTCAGTTGAGAGTTGATGTACCTGTCCGATGAAAATATATCGGAAGAACGAGAACGCTGACCGGTTTTCTTTGGATTCGATAATAATATACTTTTCATAGCGATAGGAGGCCGTGGTATACAGCATTCGCAGTAAACGCACCAGTTGAACTGCGAACAACGAAAGGAATACGATCACACCTATATCATAGAGTATATGTACATATAGCCATATATCAAACGATCCGGTTGTTTGCTGTGGAGCTGCTGCACCGTTGGCACCGATCGTTACTTCCGGAAGCCAGCTCGGAGGTACAAAATCTTTCAGTGAAGGCACCACATTGCCCGAAGTGTTAAAGTGAAATAAAGGAAGTATAACAGAGGCAGCAATGGCCGAGAGCAGGTATCCGCGTTTCAACCTGAAATCAGTTTCGCGTTTTAACAGAACGATATAGAGTACCAGGAAGAAACACAATCCGATGTTCGCTTCCAGCAGATAATTAAGATATGCGTTCATGGCGTTCAGTTTTATTCTTTATATATACTATACCGGTTGTACAGGGTGTTGTATGCACGTTACTGCTTCTGATTCTTGATTTCATTCAGCAGTTTTTCAAGATCGTTTGCGTCCATTTTGTTCTCTTTGGCAAAGAATGACACCAGGTTTTGAAACGACCCGTTGAAATAGCCTTTGATCATATTATTGAGGTAGAACTTGGTATACTTCTCTTTGGTAATAGCGGGGAAGTACTCATGTGTTTTACCATACGCTTTGTGATTGACAAATCCTTTTGTCTCCAGAATGCGCACAATGGTTGACACCGTATTATAAGCGGGTTTCGGATTGGGCATCTCTTCAACAATGTCTTTCACAAAAGCTTTTTCAAGCTTCCATAAAATTTGCATGACCTGATCCTCGGCTTTGGTCAGTTCCTTTAAATCTTTCATTGACTATGTATTTAGGTATAAAACTAAAACATTAGTTAATAGAAAGCAAATTTTTTTTCGGCCCGGCAGCAATCAGGAGGGGAACGAAATCAGTGAAGTTTATTCTTCAAAAGCAGGATCGAAGTCTTATCGCGCATCCATTGCTCCAGCAGTGAACGCGGAACATCAGAGTCAAAATCAAGCGCACCCAATAGTATATCTATATCTTTGTCACGATCGATATCCGCTGCTTCCATGGTGAGCCAGCGGCCTGTGGCAGCGAGTGGTGTAGTTTGTGTAATGAAGCCGTTACCGGTGTTCTCAAAATAAAAGAACCCGTTTTCAGGATGATGTTTAAAATCCGGAAAGAAAGATATAGCGGCTATATCTACATCGCCATCCTTATCATAATCAGCAGCACGAACCTGCGATGCTCCGTACATATCGTGAAACCAGGATTGCGTAAAACGATTGGTGCCATCGTTCATATAAATACGAATGCCGTGATACGGTTTTAGGGTGATGGAGTAATCAGCATTGTCGCCATTGCTATAGAGTATATCCAGCTTGCCATCGTTGTTGAAATCGATCAGCTCAAAATAACTGCTTCCATAAACAGGAGGGAAGTGCACCAGCGTGTTCATACGGAAATTGAAACTTCCCTGGTTCAGCAGCATTACAATCTTTTCATCGCCTTGCGTCATAAGGGCTGCTATATCGGGTAAACCGTTGTTATCAAAGTCTTGTATAATGGTATTGCGTGCTCCCGGCATGCCGAGGATAACGTGCTTCTTATAGGTATCATTTCCCAGGTTCTCATATACCTGTAGTGCACCGGTATAATTACCAAACGCACAAACTATATAATCCGGCAGGCCATCGCTGTTCAGGTCTGCTTTCTCTATATGTACCGGACGTTGCAATGATTCGATGATCGCTTTTTTCGGCTCATCAAGATTNNGGACTTTCCAGTTGAAGCGAATCCTGCAATACAAAGGCAGTAGAGAAAGTATACAGTTTACCGTAGCGGTTACCGATATATATCTTTTGATGCAACGTGTCGGCTTTAATCAACGTAACGAGCGGCATTCCCTGCACGTGTAAATTTACAGCCGTAACATCAAACTGTGTAACCGGTTTTGTTGCAGCAGGAGGGAGTTGTGTTAGTGAATCAGGGGCAAGTCGTTCATAGTACTTTCGGATAAGCTCAAACTCTTCTTCCGAAAGCATGGGTTGTGGAGGCAGTGTCTGAACAACAATCTCGCGATCGGCATCCGACATTTGCATCAGCATCTGCATGTTGCTAAAGCCCATGCGAAATGCCATCTGCGGAAGCACTTTGTCAGTCCATGTTTTTTTATCGAGCAGCGCAGGGTCCGGAAAGGTATGGCAACTGCCGCAGTATTGTTTGGCGAGTCGTTCTTCTTTTTCGGGTTGTGTTTCGCAGCCGGCAAAATATAGTATACCGATGCAGGCCAGGAGTATTGCTAAAACAGAACGCTGCATCCCGATCTATACTTAGAGCGAACTGGTGAAACAATAAGAAATAATATTTGCGCCCATACGCAGCGCCTGCAGACGTTTCTCTTCCGGATCGTTATGTATGCGCTGATCTTCCCAGCCGTTGCCCAGGTCGCACTCAAACGAATAATATACCACGAGCCGTCCCTGGTATATAAGTCCTAAACCCTGCGCAGGTTTGCCATCGTGCTCGTGTATCTTCGGTATACCTTTGGGGAAATCGAATTTCTGGTGATAGATCGGATGATCGTACGGTAAATCTACCAGCTCAAGTTCGGGAAATACTTTCTTCAGTTCAATACGTATAAATTTATCGAGACCATAGTTATCGTCAATGTGCAGAAAACCACCGCCCGTCAGGTACTTTCGTAAATTACTCGCATCGGCATCGGTAAATACTACATTGCCGTGACCCGTCATATATACATAAGGGTATAAAAATATATCGCGGCTTCCGGTCTCTACTATATCTTCTTCGGCAGCAATCGTCATGTTCAGTTCGCGGTTGCAGAACTCAATCAGGTTCGGTAAAGCAGTTTTATTGGCATACCAGTCGCCACCACCCTGGTATTTTAGTTTGGCGATCTTTACCGGTATCTGTCCAAACCCTATACCGGCTGCACACAAAAGGAACAGAAGCATTATAAATCTTACTCGCATAGTTATCCGGCCCATTTATCAGCCCTTTAGATGTCAAAAATAATTTTTTTTAGGTGTTAAACCTTCACACCTTCCTACAATCTAAGCCTAAACATTCACCTGAAATTCACTATTAAAATGAAAATTACAAACCACCTTACACGATTTTCCTCTGGCGGCCTGATGGCGGCAGTTTTGTTCATGGCTTCATGCCAGGATGATGAGAAACGCCTGACGGTTCAGGACACGCAGGATATTTCTGAAGAAGCACTCACGGATTCTTATTATCAGGATGTTGATGATATGGGAAGTGTTGCTATCGGGACACCGAGTGATACAGAATTGAGTGGCGGACGAAAAGCCGCTACCATTGTTATTGACGATGATCGTTTCGGTTGTGATGGTGTAGTGGTTACGATCACACCCGATGCCGAGTCTACCGCAGATATACCAAAAGGAAAAATTACGGTTGACTTCGGAACGCTGGGTTGTAAGGATGCGAAAGGAAATGTGCGTAAAGGAAAGATCATCTTCTCTTACTATAAAAGACGTTTTCAACCAGGCTCTACCGTGGTGGCTACTACCGAGAATTACTATATCAACGGTATCAAACTGGAAGGTGTTCGCACATCTACCAATATAACAGGAAGCACGGAAGAAGCTCCTAAATTCAACGTAGTATTAGCCAATGGCAAAGCAACTTTTGTTGATGGCAGTGTTGCTACACGTGAATCTGATATAACGTGGTCGTGGCAGAGAGGTGCAAGTGCAAGCCTTGATAAACTGGTGATCGACAAGGTAAGCACAGCCTCCGGTACAACACGTGGCGGAAGAACGTACGAAGTTTCACTAACCGAAGATCTGATCTATAACCGTACATGCTTCGTTGCTATAGACGGTGTGAAACGGTATATAATTGATGGCAGTAAAGAAATTGTAATTGACTATGGTGTAGGAGATTGCAATACCATATCGGTAACGGTAAACGGAATTACCCGTAGCCTGAACGTTAACTAAATACGATCGGAACAGTATATGAAGGCGACTGCCCTGCAGGGGGCGGTCGCTTTTTGTTTTGTACGATATTCAAACGGTGCGCATTTTTATCGTTTTAATTACTATTTTGGACGCACCTAGACCGAATCTATGAGTGAAGAACTGCTCAAGGCGATCATACAACTTTTTGCCATCGTTGCTCGCGAGCGTATTACAGAAGATGAGCGTACGAAGATCAAGGAGTTCCTCAGTGTGCACCTGAACCGCGAGGCTACAAATTACTATCTGAAACTTTTTGATGAGTTCTGTCAGACGCACGAGATCAATACACGACAGGAACTGAGTTCGCTGGATGAAGACACGCAACAGTTTGTAGATGACTGGGCGCGCATCATGCAGATTGTAAAGCAGGTGAACCAGGCACTCACCATGCAACAGAAGATGGTGCTCATCATCAAGATCATCGAGCTGTTATTTGTTGACAATGATATATCCGATCGCCAGGGTAATCTTATTTTTTATATAGGACAGGCGCTGAAGATTCCGCAGCACGATGTACATGCGCTGCAGAATTTTGTTACCGGTCAGGATATTGATGAACTGTCGTCCAAAGACGTACTGATTATAGATGAAGGTTCCGGTGAATATGACGGACCGCGCATCATCGAGAAAGATCTCACCGGTCTTATTGCTATATTAAGACTATCAGATAGTGAAACGTATTTCATAAAGTATCTCGGCATCACAACGGTATACCTCAACAGTATTTTGTTGAAGAGCCGGAAAATTGATGTGTTCCCAACCGGCAGTACCATTCGTGGTGATAAAGTAGGACCGATCTACTATAGCGATGTTATCGGTAAATTCTTAACCAAGGAGCATCAGACATCACTGACGTTTACGGCCGATCACCTCTTCTATCATTTCAAAACCGGGAGAGCCGGTATACAGAATGTAAATATAGCGGAGACGGGTGGTAAACTTATCGGACTGATGGGTGCCAGTGGTTCGGGTAAATCTACCCTGCTTAATGTATTAAACGGAACGGAGAAACCTTCGAGCGGGCGTGTACTCATCAACGGTATAAATATTCATGAGAACCCGAACAGAGTCAGCGGCATCATCGGGTATGTTCCGCAGGATGATTTGCTGATCGAAGAGTTGAGTGTATTCGATAACCTGTACTACGCTGCTAAACTTTGCTTCGGCCACTACGAAGAGAAGCAGATTATAGAACTGGTTATGCGCACGCTGATGAACCTCGGCCTTACCGAGATTCGCCATCTGAAGGTAGGCACTCCGTTGAACAAGACGATCAGTGGCGGCCAGCGCAAGCGTCTCAATATAGCGCTTGAACTTTTACGTGAACCGGCTATTCTTTTTGTGGACGAACCAACTTCCGGTTTATCGTCACGTGATTCTGAAAATATCATGGACTTGCTCAAGGAACTTGCCTTGCGTGGTAAAATGGTGTTCGTGGTTATTCACCAGCCGTCATCCGATATCTTCAAGATGTTCGATACGCTGATCATCCTGGATGTTGGCGGGTTCCAGATATATTATGGCAACCCGATCGAAGCGGTTATATACTTCCGCGACATCATGCATGCTGCCAATAAAACACAGGGGGCATGTCCGGAATGTGGTAATATAAATCCCGAGCAGATCTTCAGTATCATTGAAACTAAAATTGTAAATGAATACGGAAGGCTGACCAATACCCGTAAAGTATCACCGGGGCAATGGTACCAGTTCTTCAAGCAACGCATCAAGATACCACGCGTTACGCATGTGCAGGAAAAACTTCCGGTAGCGCAGGAGATGCCGAACTGGATCAACCAGCTTAAAGTATTTATTACCCGCGATGTGCTGGCCAAACTGTCCAACCGGCAATACCTGCTCATTAATATACTTGAGGCGCCATTGCTGGCATCCTTCATTGCCTTTATGGTGAAGTACTACAACGTGCTGGAGGGGGATCCGAAATATACTTTCTTCAATAACAATAACGTTCCGGTATATTTCTTTATGAGTGTAGTGGTAGCGTTGTTTTTCGGATTGACGATGAGTGCCGAAGAAATTTTTCGCGACCGGAAGATCCTGAAGCGTGAGCAGTTTCTGCATTTAAGTCGCAGCAGTTACCTCGTATCGAAAGTAGGCGTTATGTTTGGTATATCTGCTTTCCAGACGTTGCTGTTTACCCTGATCGGCAATGCTATACTGGAAATACCGCTGACGGAAGTTCGTTACTGGCTGATACTTTTCAGTTGCTCGTGCTTTGCCAATATGCTCGGTCTTAATATTTCGGCATCGTTCAACTCGGCCGTTACCATCTATATACTTATACCGGTATTGCTGATACCGCAGTTGCTGCTGAGCGGTGTGGTGATCAGTTTCGATAAATTCAACCCGAGTGTTGGTAAACCAATCGGTATACCGATAGCCGGAGAGGTGATGGCATCGCGCTGGGCATTTGAAGCCTATATGGTTACGCAGTTTAAAGACAATCCGTTTGAGCGCCAGTTCTATGATTTTGATAAAGTAGCAGCGGAGTCCGATTACAAGCGCGTATACTATATACCGGCACTGGAGTCCAAACTGGCGTATTGCCTGAACAACCGCAGCCAGTGGCGTAACCGTAACAACGAAGAAATGACGGGGGCATTTGAGTTGCTGCAACACGAGATACGCCATGAACTTACCCTGGTAGGGCAACGCGAGTTTCCGGAGATCGGGGAGCTTGCTACCGGTAAATTTGATTCAACTGTATTTTCAAGAACGATGGCTGTTCTGGCTACACTGAAACGTTACTACCGGATGCAGGCAGATAATGCCATAAAGAAAAAAGAACAATTGGTAGCCACCTTAACGGCTACTCCGGAACGCGCCCGTGCATTCGAAACGATGAAGCTGGAGTATGTAAACAAAGCCGTGAGTGATGCTGTAAAAAATATAGCGACCTCCGAACGCATTGTGGAGTATGATGGAAGATTGATCCAGAAGATATACCCGATCTACGAAGATGAACATCAACCGGCACACTGGCTGGACTTCTCGGCTAACCTGCATCAACCGACCAAATACTTTTTAGGCCGCACCTTCGATACGCTATATTTTAACCTGGGTGTGATCTGGAGTATGACCATTGTGCTGTTCATCACTTTATATTATGATGTGCTGAAGCGCCTGATACGTGTGCTCGAAAATCAGCGCAAATACAGAAGGAAGGACCGATCGTAAGCCAGAGTTTTATATTTTTGCTGCCAGCAATCCGATATATACTCTGGATTTATAAAGTATATGTTGCTCCATACAATGGCTATATAGCTGTGTATCCGGTTTCCTGAAACTATAAAACAGACATACATGAAAGTGAGATCTTTATTCTTTTTAACACTGTTGGCGGCCGGAGTGCTTAGCGCATGTTCCGGCAAGAAAGATGGTCATGATGAACACGGACATGATCATGAACACGAGCATAAAGTATCGAAAGATGAGTGGAAAGAGATGGATGATTTTCATACGCTGATGGCAGATGCGTTCCATCCCTATAAAGACTCAACCAACCTGGAACCTGCCAAGACAAAAGCTGTTGCGTTAGCAGCCGCAGCGGACAAGTGGGCCAATGCACCACTGCCTGAGAAAGTAAATAACGATGAAGTAAAGTCGAAGCTTGAAACGTTAAAGGCCGGTACAGCATCGTTCGTAGAAACGGTTAAGTCTGGTGATGACAAAAAGATTGGTGACGAACTTACCGCGCTGCACGATCAGTTTCATGAGATACAGGAAGCATGGTATGGTGGTGGTCATGGTGAACATCATCATTAACGGATAAACACTTCGCGATAGAAGCCGGGTCTTGAAAAAGAGCCGGCTTTATTTATGATAGCCCCTTGATAATTACCGCCCTTGCCATCAATTTTAAATTTGTCTGTATAATTTATGTAACGCTGTTATCCTTTTTGCGACATATTGCGTAATCTAACCCGTATGCCGGAGAAAAGTAGTGTTTTTGATATGATCGGTCCTGTTATGATAGGTCCTTCAAGCTCTCATACAGCGGGTGTTGTAAGAATTGCGCGGGCTGCATACAAGTTGCTGGGCGGAAGACCGGATGAAGCTGAGATAACATTTTATAATTCGTTTGCCCGTACATACGAAGGGCACGGAAGTGATCGCGCTATCATTGCGGGCCTGCTCGACTTTAAGACAGACGACAAGCGTATAAAAGAAGCGCTGGATATAGCACGTACCGAAGGACTTCAATATCGGTTCAAGTCGGTAGGCAACGCTTCAACCTTGCATCCGAATACCATTCGTCTGAATCTGAAACGTGGTAATGATATACTCGAGGTAGTAGGGGAGAGTCGCGGTGGCGGACTGATAAACATCAGCGAAGTAAATGGTTTCAAGGCCGACTTCGGAGC
>DJFR01000234.1:15686-18138 GCA_002432545.1 Flammeovirgaceae bacterium UBA5867
GCACACGATGATTGTAATATAGCCACCATGTCGGTATCGCGAAAAGGTAAAAATGATGTGGCGTGTCTCGTAATCGAAATGGATTCAGGTATAAAGCCTGTAACATTATCGTACCTGCAGAGTCTTAGCTGGGTTAAACAAGTGATTTACATACCGGATATAGATCGTTGATTCATGAAAAGAATACTTACAGGAATTTTTATTTTACTGGCCGTATCGACCATCAGCCATGCGCAGATCGATACGCTTAAACAACAGGAGCAGACACCACCTGCCATAGAGAAGTGGTCGTTGCAGAAGTGTATAGATTATGCACTGGCCAACAACTTAACGGTACAACGTACAGCCTATGATGTAGAGAGCAGCGAAGTAGATTTACGACAGGCGAGATTTTCACGCTTGCCAAGTGTTAATGGAAATGCATCGTATGGCTATAGCTGGGGACGTGGTCTTGACCCGGTAAGTAACTCGTTCGTTTCGCAGGAGATCAAGTCTTCCAACCTCTCAGCGAATGCTTCATTACCCTTGTTTAACGGTTTCCGCATTCATAATTCAATCAGACAAAACCAACAATTTACAGCGGCCATGGAACAAGATCTTGCGAAAGCAAAGAACGATCTTATCCTGAATGTTGCCAGTCTGTTTATCAATGTTGTGTTTAATAAGGAACTTGTTGAAAATGCAAAATATCAGTTGGCATCCAGTCAGCAACAACTGGATCGTACTCGCAGACAGGTTGCTGCCGGAGCGCTACCAAAGTCAGAGGAGCTTAACCTCGATGCACAGGCAGCGGGTAATGAAGTAACTTTGGTGCAACAGGAAAATGCATTGGCATTATCGATCCTTCAATTGAAGCAGGCATTGCAGATTCCCGCATCACAGGGAATTGATGTTGAGATACCGGATCTCAATCCGGAAGATCTTGTCGTTGATCAGACTCGTGATGAGATTTATGATATAGCAAGACAGACTATGCCCGAAATCAAAAGTGCTGAATTCAGAATTCAAAGTTCGTACTACGCTATAAAAGCTTCACGCGGCAACTTGTATCCGAGATTAAGTCTGGTGGCCGGGTTGAACACGAACTATTCAAGTGCGCAGGAACGTCAGTTCTTTCAGGATGGTAGTTATTCCTTCTCACAAAATCCGATAGCATACCTGAACGGTGATCTGAACTCACCGGTATATACGTTGAATCCGAATGGAACGTATAGAGACAGCTATAAATTCAATGACCAGATCAAGGATAACATTTATCGTACGCTCGGTGTGCAGTTAATTATACCTATATTCAATAACTTCAGTGCAAGAGCAACCATGCAACGTACCGTAATTCAAAGCGAGCAGGCAAAGATCGATGCCAGACTCACCGCTCAGACGCTGCGTCAGAATGTAGAGACTGCGTATAACGATGCCGTTGCAGCATCCAAAACCTATAACTCATCTTTGAGACAAGTGAATGCCCGTGAAGAAGCTTTCCGTATGATGGAGCAACGCTATGGCGCAGGCTCTGCCAACTCATTTGAGTTCCAGGTATCACAAAATGATTTGTTCCGCGCCAAGACAGACTTGACGCGCGCTAAATACGATTTTATTTTCAAGAAGAAAGTTCTCGATTTCTATCAAGGTAAACCACTGGAGTATTAATATCACCGCAATGGCAAAACAAAAACAAAAATCAAACAAACTGATTTACTGGCTTATCGGAGTTATAGCCGTTCTATTAGTCTTCGCTTTCGTTGGCAAGTCAGCCGGCTGGATTGGCAAGCCGAAAGAAATGGAAGTTGAACTGGCAAAAGCCAAGCGTGTTACTATTGTAGAGAAGGTGAGTGCATCCGGTACGGTACAACCTGTAACAGAAGTAAAGATAGCACCGGAAGTATCGGGCGAAATTATCGACTTGCTTATTGAAGAAGGCGATTCTGTAAAGCGAGGCGAGCGCCTGGTAAAGATTCGTCCGGATACATGGCAGAGTCAGTTAGAGCGAGCACAGGCCGGCCTGAGTCAGCAGCGTGCAAATCTTGAACAGTCTAACGCAAGCCTGTCACGATCACGCGCACAGTTTATTCGCGCTGAAGCAGAGTATAAACGCCAGGAAAAACTCTGGAAAGAAAAAGTTATATCGGAAGCAGACTGGCAACTCGCACAACAGAATTATGAAGTAGCGAAGAACGATGTAACGTCTGCCGAGCAATCTGTTGAAGCAGCACGTTTTGTTATCCGCAGTACCGAGGCATCACTTCGTGAAGCTCAGGAAAATTTCCGCAAGACAACGGTAGATGCTCCGATGACTGGCGTTGTGTCCAAACTCATTGTTAAGAAAGGTGAGCGCGTGGTAGGAACAGCAACCATGGCCGGTACAGAGATGCTGCGTATAGCTGATCTCAATACCATGGAAGTGCGCGTAGATGTAAATGAAAATGATATCGTACGTGTACACCTGGGCGATACT
>DJFR01000035.1 GCA_002432545.1 Flammeovirgaceae bacterium UBA5867
TAGAGGCGGAACTTGGCACTTGTGTCAAACAAATTTGTAGCCGTATAGCCGAGCGAGAGATTGTCCATACGCAGGAACGAAGCTTTCTCTACATAGTAATCTGAAAAATACTGTGGTGCTGTAAAGTTTGTTTCGAGTACCGATGTAAGCATGTTGCGCGGCACAAAGTTGTCGTTCGCACGAATGAAGTTTGCTGTGTTAGACGCTACGTTGTTATATACATAGTTGCCCAGACTGCTGCGCAGGGTAAAGCTCAGATCAAACTTCTTATAGGTTACCTGCGAGGTAAGTCCGAACATAACTTTCGGAGCGCGCTGATGGAATGGTCTTCTGTCCTGATCGTTTACAGCGCCATCGCCACTTACATCTTCATACATATCCGCGAGATCAGCTTTACCATCTTCGTTGTAGTCCACTCCGTTTACCAGCGGTTTGCCATCTGCACCATATTTTTGTTTATACACAAAGAATGAATATGCAGGCTGACCAACTTTCAGAATCTGTATATTGTTACCTACACCTCCACTTATACCACCTGTCTCATAACCTTTGAAATCAGGATCATCACTTCCATCCAGGGCAACAATTTCATTTTTGTTGAATGATGTATTGAAAGATATATTCCAGGTGAGATCATTTTTTGAAACAGCAACGGCATCGATCGTCAATTCAACACCGGTATTTTTTATCTCCCCTATATTTGAAAGTATAATATTGGTGAGGTTAGAACCGGATGGCACGGCACGCTCGAAAAGAAGATCCTTTGTATCCTTTCTATAAAAATCAAGACTACCAGAGAGGCGTCCGTTCAGGAAACCATATTCAAGACCGATGTTATAAGATGTAGTCTCTTCCCATTTCAAATCAGCATCGTAACCATTCGGGCGCACCGTTGTAATAAATGTATTACCTAACTGGTATTGTGCTGTTAATGTACTGGGTGAATAGGTAGCGAGGTAATTATAGTCTGGTATTTCCTGGTTACCGTTTACACCGTATCCTACTTTCAACTTCAGGTCGGTAAATATATCTGTTAAACCTTCCATAAAGCTTTCATCAATCACACGCCACGCAAATGCTGCTGACTGAAATGTACCCCAGCGATTAGCGGGACCAAAACGTGTTGATCCATCTCTGCGCAGCGATGCTGTTAACAGGTATTTATCTTTATAGCTATAGTTTACTCTTCCGAAGAAAGAGATAAGTCTGTTCTCCAATACGCTGTTGAAGGCTTCAACTTTTTTAGCAACCGATGGATTATTTACACCATAACCATTATCAGTAAGGCGTGTTGCGCGAAGGCTTGGATATTTAGAGTTCCAGTCCTGCCATGAATAACCAACGGTAACATCCAGTGTGCTGCTGATGTTTTCGAGATTGCGTTTATAGTTCAGAAAACCTTCGAGCAACTGACTTACGCGGGTATAATTCTCGATCTTTATTTCGCCTGTATCAGAAGCTACTGCAAAATAGTTGGAAGGTTGAAAGCGATCGCGATCACCAGTAGCAAGATCATAACCGAGATTGAGATTGGCACTTAATCCTTTTATCGGGCGGATCTTATAATCGAATTGTATATTTCCAATGCTGCGATTGCTTGTACCACGTTCCTGAACCTGGTTGAGTGTTGATACCGGATTTATAGTTGCCTGACGTTCATAATCACCNNGGAGAGAAACGATCTTGTGTGCGGGCGCCTTTTACATTCGCGGTAACACTTAAATCATCATCGAGCATTTTCTGCGTAAGGCCCATGGAGAAACTTGTACGTTCCGTGCTGGAGGTTTTTATTATACCTTCTTGCTTCTGATGACTTACCGAAGCGCGGTACGTTGTTTTCTCGGTGCCGCCTGAAAAGGTAATGTTATGATTTTGTCCTGTAGCGTTCTGGTATATTTCATCCTGCCAGTCGGTGTTGGCCGTGCCAAGTTTATTGATATGCTGTGGTGCTTTTGCTGCAATTACTTCGCGAAACTGATCAGCATTGAATACATCCAGTCGATCTGCAATTCTTCCGGTGGAGAACCAGCCATCATACGATACAGTCGGAGCACCACTCTTGCCTTTTTTAGTCGTGATGATGATTACACCATTGGCTGCACGCGAACCATATATAGCAGCAGCCGATGCATCTTTCAACACGGTAAATGTTTCAATGTCATTCGGGTTGATGAAGTTGAGCGGGTTTCGTCCTTGTGAAAAACCTCCGGGATTAAACGCTGCGTTATCGATCGGTACACCATCAATTACATATAGCGGTTCATTACTGGCGTTGAGTGATGTACCACCACGAATACGAATGGATGACTGCCCACCGGGCTCACCACTGTTGGAAGTAATTTGTACACCGGCAATTTTACCGGTTATCAGTTGATCCGGAGAAACAATAGCACCTTTGTTGAAACTCTGTTCGTTGACAGCAGCAACAACACCCGTTACATCTTTCTTCTCTTGTTGACCATAGCCAACGACAACAACTTCGGTGAGTGCCGTAACATCGCTGTTCAATGCTATATCTATAGCTGACTTTCCGGCTACCGAAATTTCCTGCGATTGAAAGCCGACAAATGAAAAAACAAGTATTGCATTTTCAGATACATTCAGAGAGTATCTACCTTCGGCATCGGTAACAGTTCCGTTGGTTGTTCCCTTCTCCACAATGCTTACACCAGGCAGTGCTGTTCCGTCATCGCTTGAAGTTACCGTGCCGGTAATTCTTGCACCCTGCGCCAGCGCCTGTACACTGGAGAAGAGCATGACAATGACAAAAACTTTCAGGGTTACTTGATAAAGTTTCCTCATAGATTGTTTTGGGTTTATGGTTGAGTTTCGGGAGTGTGACTTACCCTACTTTGCGTGAAAAGGTATCGGAAAAGAGATATTCGAAATTCAAAAACGGGTAGAAAAATTCACGAAATCGGAGTCGTAATCGAGGTCGCATTCGTTTGCGAAGTTGCGAAAAAAGTTGCACAAACGTTGCGGAGTTAAACCGATAGTTTGTAACATTGCAGTATGAAGTATAATCAGGTCACCATTAAGGACATTGCCCGCGAGCTGGGCATCTCCCCATCTACCGTATCACGGGCACTAAAGGATCACCCCGATATTAGCCCTGAAACTAAGAAAGCTGTTAACGAGCTGGCGGAAAAACTAAACTATCAACCTAATATAGTTGCGCTTAGTTTACGTCAGAGTAAAACAAACACAATTGGTGTCATTATACCGGAGATCGTTCACTTCTTCTTCTCCACAGTTATCAGTGGTATAGAAGATGTAGCGTATAGTGCCGGCTACAACGTAATCATTACACAATCAAACGAATCACTGCAACGTGAAAAGACGGATATCAAAGCGCTGTTCAACAGCCGAGTTGATGGTATGTTGATTTCGCTTTCGCGTGAGACGAGCAGCTTCGAACATATCGATGCTACACTTGCCAAAGGTGTACCGATGGTATTCTTCGATCGTGTATATGATACGCCTACTTCAAGCAAAGTAATTGTTGATGACCTGAGCGGTGCCAAGGATGCTACACTTCATTTAATAGAACAGGGATGTAAACGTATAGCGCATTTGGAAGGACCTCCAAACCTGGGGATAACCAAGCAACGTTTAGAGGGATATCTTGAAGCTCTGAATGAAAGTAATATACCGGTTAACAAAGACATCATCATGTCTTGTCCGCTGGGAACGATAGAAGAAGGTAAGGCTGCAACGGAGAAGCTACTGCAAATGGAGAATCGTCCGGATGCTATATTTGCAACCAACGACCCTGCTGCCATGGGCGCAATGCAGGCTATAAAAGAAGCCGGTCTTAAAATACCGCAGGATATAGCGGTGGTTGGTTTCAGTAACTGGTTCTTCAGTGCATTGCTGGATCCACCATTGACTTCGGTTGATCAGCCTGGTTTTGAAATGGGACAGGAAGCTGCCAAGCTGTTGATCCGCCAGATTGAAGTGAAATCAAAAGACAACACAGATCCAACGCCAGAGACTAAAGTATTGAAAACACGTCTCATCGTTCGCGACTCATCGTTGAAATCAGGTAAGAAGAAGTAATCTTCTTTCGTCATCATAAAGCCAATAGCCTTGAACAAGTAATTGTCTCAAGGCTATTTTTTTGAATTAATTTTATAGCCTAACCAGTTGCCGCAATCGATTTCTGTTTTTTAGTATCGCTACCCAGTAGGTTAAATGTTTTGAATTAAGTTTACTTGAAACGATTTTTTAAGGAATAACAACAACATGTCACGAACCATTAACTCACCTCTCAGTAAAAGTTTAGGAACATTCGTCCAGTGGAGAAAAGATAACCATGTGATACTCGGACAAACTACATACGGAAGTTTCCGGGTAGAATTTTATAGTGAAGGCATCACGCGCATCAGTGCTACACAAGCCGACATGTTTGAAGATTTCTCATACTCGGTGGTAGCTGCTCCCGCCTATGAACCACACATAGAAGAAGATGCTGACAAACTCGAAATCAAAACCCCGAAATATATACTTCGCATTACCAAGTCACCCGTGCGTTTTGGTTTTTATACCCATGATGGTCAACCGATCAACGAAGATGATCATGCCTTCGGCACGAGCTGGAATGGCGAGCAGGTAACAACCTATAAAAAGATGCAGGCCGGAGAACGCTTCATTGGTCTGGGTGAAAAAACAGGACCGCTCGATCGTAAAGGAAACGGCTATCAGAACTGGAATACGGATAACTTTGCATACTCGCCCGGGTCTGATCCGCTATATTGTTCTATACCCTTTTATATCGGTGTTCACAGCGGACTGGCTTACGGTATTTTTTTCGACAACTCGTACAAGTCGTTCTTCAACTTTGGCGCTTCCAACAACCGCTTCTCCAGTTTCGCTGCTGATGCCGGAGAAATGAATTATTACTTTATGCACGGTAGTTCGGTTGGAGAAATCCTTCAGCAGTATACCCATCTTACCGGCAGAATGGAGATGCCTCCTCTTTGGAGTAT
>DJFR01000235.1 GCA_002432545.1 Flammeovirgaceae bacterium UBA5867
CTGAAAGGAGATAGTGATAACGAATTTGTAAATACAATCCGGAAGTTATACGAGGCAAACACAGCAGGGGAGAAGCTCGCGTTTAAAAATCACTTCACTCTCACCCGGGGAGCTTATGAAATTATTTCGGTCCTGGATGAAAATGAAGATCAGGCTCCCTATACTATAAAAGGAAAGTTCATCGACTTATTTGATCCTGAAATTCCCACATTGACGGAAAAGCAAGTGAAGCCCGGAGAGCAGGCATTTTTATACAACATCAGCCGCGTTAAAAATCCAGAGACACCACAGGTGCTCGCGGCAGCTTCAAGAGTGTACGATGAGAAAGTAACGAAGAAGGTATATTCATTTGTAGCGAAGAGCCCGTTGAACACGACCAACGTAATGCGCATACTCTTACCTAAGAAAGCAATTAAAATTGAAGTGACCGATGCTGCTGGTAAATCTATAGTGTCACAATCTTCGTGGGACGATGCGAGTAAAACATGTTTCCTGAAATTTGAAAACAATCCCGATGGCGTTCGGGTAAAACTAAGCTGGTGAAAACAATTACAGGTATAGGAATATAAATTGAATTAATGTCGAAATAAGATTAACGTAAATGAAGAAGAAGATTGGACTATTAGGACAGACATTTTTTTTATGGTGTCTCATGCTCAATGCAAATGCACAGGTTTCAGATCCCGTCAGTTATGTGAACATACTGGTTGGGACAAATTCAAAATTCGAACTTTCAACCGGAAATACATACCCTGCTGTTGCTCTTCCGTGGGGTATGAATTTTTGGTCGCCACAAACCGGTAAGATGGGCGATGGCTGGATGTATACCTATACGGCCGATAAGATCAGAGGATTTAAACAAACTCATCAGCCAAGTCCGTGGATGAATGACTACGGGCAATTTTCGTTAATGCCGATTACCGGGAAGGCTGTGTTTAACGAAGATGAAAGAGCAAGCTGGTTTTCGCATAAGGCGGAAGTCGCGAAACCTTATTACTACCGGGTACATTTGGCCGATCATGATGTAACAACAGAAATAGCGCCAACCGAACGAGCGGCTATATTTCGCTTTACATTTCCGGATAGTAAGAACTCTTTCATTGTAACAGATGCATTTGA
This sequence comes from Flammeovirgaceae bacterium UBA5867, assembly GCA_002432545.1. Taxonomy (GTDB): domain Bacteria; phylum Bacteroidota; class Bacteroidia; order Cytophagales; family Cyclobacteriaceae; genus Ohtaekwangia. The sequence continues at coordinate 1,120 of DJFR01000235.1, forward strand.
TAAAGGATCTTTTGTAAAAGTTATACCGGAAGAGAGAAAAATTATCGGGTATACCACGCGTAACAGTGGGGGAGTGCCCGATAACTTTAAAAGTTATTTTGTGATCATCTTCGATAAGCCGTTCACATACGTTGCTGCTGTTAAGGATGGTAAAATTGCAGAAGGCGAAAAAGAATTTAAAGGAAATCATGCCGGTGCCATTATAGGTTTCTCAACTTCCAATAACGAGCAGGTGCATGCGCGCGTAGCTTCCTCTTTTATCAGTGAAGAACAGGCGTTGATCAACCTGAAAGAATTAGGGGATGCTGATTTTGATAAAGTTGTAAGCAAAGGCAAACAACGCTGGAACGATGTGTTGGGAAAGATCAACGTTGAAGATGATAATATAGATAACATTCGAACATTCTATTCTTCATTCTACAGATCCGTTTTGTTTCCAAGAAACTTTTCAGAGATCGATGCTACCGGTAAGGTCGTTCATTATAGTCCGTATAACGGAAAAGTTCTACCGGGCTATATGTTTACGGATACAGGCTTCTGGGACACTTTCCGCAGTTTGTTTCCATTCCTGAATTTTCTGTTTCCATCCGAGAATGTGAAGATGCAGGAAGGTCTTGCGAATGCCTATAAAGAAAGCGGGTTCCTTCCGGAATGGGCAAGCCCGGGACATCGTGATATCATGGTGGGTAACAACTCTGCATCGGTTGTTGCCGATGCCTATCTGAAAGGTTTGCGCGGATACGACATTGAGACATTGTGGGAAGCACTGAAGCACGGAGCGAACAATGTACATCCGAAGGTCTCTGCGTCCGGAAGAAAAGGATATGAGCAGTACAACAAGTATGGATATATACCAAACGACATAGACGTTGACCAGAATGTAGCGCGTACGCTGGAATATGCCTATGACGATTGGACAATCTATCGTTTGGGAAAGGCGCTTAATAAACCGAAGAAGGAAACCGACATATATGCGAAGCGGGCGCTCAACTATAAGAACCTGTATAATGCCAAACGAAAACTTATGGCAGGGCGCGCAAGCAATGGTTCGTTCCCGGATGCTTTTAAACCTACCGACTGGGGACGCGATTTTACGGAAGGAAACAGCTGGCATTACTCATGGTCTGTCTTCCATGATCCGCAGGGCCTGATTGATCTGATGGGCGGACAAAAGCAATTTGTAACCATGCTCGATTCTGTGTTTATCATTCCCGGCTCAAGAGGAATGGACAGCCGCTCGATGATTCATGAAATGCGCGAGATGCAGGTAATGGACATGGGACAATACGCGCATGGCAACCAGCCGATCCAGCACATGGTATACCTGTATAACTATGCGGGCGCACCGTGGAAAGCGCAATACTGGTCGCGTGAGATCATTGATAAACTATATGCGGCAACGCCTGACGGATATTGTGGCGATGAAGACAATGGACAAACTTCGGCCTGGTATGTTTTCTCAGCTTTAGGTTTCTATCCGCTATGTCCGGGCAGCAATGAATATATACTCGGATCTCCGTTGTTCAAATCGGTAAAAATTAAATTGGACAATGGAAAGGAGATCGCCATAACCGCAGCGAACAATTCAAAAGAGAACCGCTATATTTCTGAAATGAAGGTAAACGGTAAAGTATATACCAAAAATTACCTGACACACGATGAAGTTATGAAAGGTGCAACGATCAATTTTATCATGAGCGCTTCACCCAATACAAAGCGAGGAACCGATAAAACGGATTTCCCATATTCTTTCTCAAACGAAAAATAACATGTAACCAGCTATATACTTTATGTTCAACCTATATTTAAACAGAGTACTACCGATCGTTGTTGCCGGAATGCTGGCATCATGTTCACAACCCGATGCGCAAAAGAAAGATGAAGCCGGTGCCGAATTCCGTGCGCCTGCGTATCCTTTAATTACAATTGACCCCTATACCAGCGCGTGGTCAACATCGAATCAATTGTTTGACAGTCCGGTAAAACATTGGACAGGTACAAATCATTCATTGATCGGAGCTGTTCGTGTTGATGGCCAGATCTATCGCTTTATGGGTAAAGAGGAAATTCCGTTACAGCCGGTTCTACCCACAGCCAAGTATGATGCGTGGGAAGGAAAATTTGTAACGAA
>DJFR01000160.1 GCA_002432545.1 Flammeovirgaceae bacterium UBA5867
CAAGCTGCTCGAGTATATTCTGCTCCGGCTTGCCTTCTATCTTCTCCATCAGATCATTTAATGAACGGCTGATGGATTGCTCCTCCACGTTCATCTTGTGACCAAACTGCTTGGCAAACACTGAGAAGTCTTTAACTTTATCCGGATCAGGGAAGTCGTGTATACGGTATACAAATGTATTCTTCTCTTTACCTTTCTTGTAGTTATATACGAAGGTGGCCACCTGCTTATTCGCCAGCAGCATAAACTCTTCAATAAGTTTATGCGCGTCTTTTCTAACCTTGGGTATAACCGCCAGCGGTTTACCTTTCTCATCCAGCTTGAATTTTACTTCTGTGGTTTCAAAGTTAACGGCACCTTTGTTAAATCTTTCTTTACGAAGTTTCTTGGCGAGTGTATTCAGTGTGATGAGCTCGTGTGCATAATCACCTTTACCACTTTCTAATACTTCCTGTGCTTCTTCATAGGTAAAGCGTCTGTCAGAATGAATGATTGTTCTTCCGAACCACTCACTTTTAATTTTCGCTTTATCGTCCATTTCAAATACTGCTGCGAACGTAAGTTTATCTTCATTCGGACGAAGTGAACATAACCCGTTTGATAATCTTTCCGGAAGCATCGGTATAGTTCTGTCTACCAGGTAAACTGAAGTAGCACGATCGTACGCTTCTTTCTCCAGTTCTGATTTAAGATCTACATAGTGTGTTACATCGGCAATGTGAACACCAATCTCATAATTACCATTGTCGAGTTTTCTAAATGATAGTGCATCATCAAAATCTTTTGCATCGAGCGGGTCGATCGTAAAGGTTGTGATCTCACGAAAATCTTTACGCTTCTTGATCTCTTTCTTGGTAATGCCTTCCTCTATAGCTTCGGATTCACGTTCTACGTGCTCAGGAAACTTGAACGGCAATCCGAACTCCGCCATGATTGAGTGTATCTCCGCTTCATTCTCTCCGGCTTTACCGAGTACATCTACAACTTTCGCTTCGGGTTTACGATCATGCTCGGCCCACGAGGTAACTTCTATAATTACCTTATCGCCATTGCGTGCATTGTTAATATTCTCAGGGTATACAAAAAAATCCTGGTGCATTTTGCGATAATCAGGCACTACAAAAGCAAAGTTTTTGGATAGCTCAATCTTGCCTACATAGCGTGTACGATTACGCTTGAGTACTTCGGTGATCTTTCCTTCCGGATGATCACCATGTCGTGTCGGTAATATCTCCAGCTTTACTGTATCACCATCCACAGCAGATGCCATGTCGCGAGCCTTTATATATACATCCTGCTTTTCGCCACCGAGGCGAACGTAAGCAAAGCGCGAGCTTACATGGTCTACAATACCGGTTAACTCTTCGCGTTCACGATTGGTTATATAGCTTCCGTTGCTTAACTCTTTAATACGCTCATCGTCTGCTAACTGATAGATCAGGTGCGTTGCCTGTTTTATATCCTCACGTTTCTTAAGTCCTAGTTTTTTCAATAACTGCTTCATGCTATAGGCTCTGCCCGGAGCAGTGTCTAACAGTTGTAAAATAGCACCTTGCCAGACACTCTTTAATGATTTGCCTTTAAGTGCCTTGCTTTTGGTCTTCTTGGGTTTCGATTCTTTTTTCTTCTTGCTCATGCGAGCGGGTTTTTAATTAACTAAACTAAATATGATTTGCTTCTAAATATCAGCAATTCATATCATTCTACATTCATACGATGCTGCTAATCAAAATAAAATTATGCCATAACAAGAACATAATTAATTTTGAGTGCAGGCATTTTGCCTGGTATCCCTAAATTTTAACATTTAAGTATTACTCATGGCACAAACAAAACTTGGCGAAGCTGTTGTTAACACTACTGGAAATTTACCGGCTGTAGGTTCTGCTGCTCCGGACTTTACACTATCAGGTATTGACCTGAAGGAGTATTCCCTGAAAGACTATGCAGGTAAAAATATAGTGCTGAATATTTTTCCCAGCATAGACACGGGTGTATGCGCTACTTCTGTGCGTACATTCAACAAGCTCGCTGCAGAAAAATCTGATACGGTAATTCTCTGCATCTCGAAAGATTTACCCTTTGCCTTTAAACGCTTTTGCGCTGCAGAAGGTATTGACCAGGTTGTAAGTCTCTCGGACTTCCGTAACAAGGGCTTCTCCAAAAATTACGGTGTTGAAATGATTGATGGCGGACTGGCCGGACTTCACGCCCGGTGTGTAGTGGTTATCGACAAGCAAGGTAAAGTTAAATATACCGAGGTCGTTCCAACGATTGGTCAGGAACCAAATTATGACGCTGCCTTAAACGCTATTGGCTAAACCTATCCGTTATCTGTTAAATGTGGCACAAACTATGTTTAACAGATAACTCTAAACGAGCCGCACCTTCATTCTGTGCGTAAAAAATATTTATAACATCTTCTTAACATGAAACACAACACACGTGCGTCTTCAATAGTTCGGCTGAGTATTATTTTTTTTACTCTTACCCTCCTTTATGGATGTAATACCGAGTATGAAGAAGTAAAACTACGCCAGATAAGAGATGTTGTGGTTGATGCTAACACCGAACCGCGCCTGCGCGCCACAGCTATCTTCTTCAACCCCAACAACAAGCAGGGTAAGTTGAGAAAGATTGATGTAGATATATATGTAAATGGCAAGAAGGCGGGTAAGATCGATCAGAAACTGAAAACAGTTATACCGGCCAACGGAGAATTTACCGTACCACTGGAGGTGGAACTTGCCATGAAGGAGCTTGGATTTTTCGATACGCTACTGGGCGTATTAGGCGGAAAAAAGTTTGAAGTACGCTATGAGGGTTCCCTCAAACTTACCTATCACGGTATACCCTTCCGTGTACCTGTAAAGTATAAAGATGAAGTACGGGTTCGTTTCTGACAACGGCTCTCCTTACTTCTAAGAGTTATTTTACAATTTTATCATACGAAGCACCAATCCCTTTTATAAGTGATGAGCTGAAGCCCTGGTGTTCCATCTCGTTCAGACCTACAATCGTGCAGCCTTTTGGCGTTGTTACTTTGTCGATCTCTGCTTCCGGATGGCGACCAAGTTTCAATAAAAGTTCGGCAGCTCCTTTTACCGTTTGAGCGGCAATCAGGTTTGCTGTTTTGGCATCGAAACCAATTTCAATACCGCCTTGTGTTGATGCGCGAATGAAACGCAACGCATAGGCTATACCACAGGCACCCAATACAGTTGCAGCGTCCATCAGTTTTTCATCTATAGCGATGGTGATGCCAAGCTGATCGAAAAGATCGGTAACATATTTTATCTGTGCATCGCTCGCTCCCTGGTAGCAAAGGCATGTAACAGATTCCTGGATCGCTATAGCTGTGTTAGGCATCGCACGAAATATAGGAACACCGTGATCAACAATCGCAGCCAGATCTTTCAGAAATATACCGGTAACCACGCTGATGATGATATGACGTGACGGATCAAAATTCTGTCGCAGCCCTTCCAGTACTTCCTTTACATTATAGGGCTTTAGCGCTACTATAATTACTTCACTGCTTTGTATCGCTTTTTGATTGTCGCTGGTAACATTAACACCCAATGCTTCGAGCGGTTGGAGCGCTGCTACATTTCTGCGTGTAACCGTAATCTGCTGCGGAGCAACAAACTGGCTCTTAATCAATCCTTCTGCTATGGCTGCTCCTAAATTTCCTCCGCCAATAATGGCAATTTTTGCATTCTTCATAATAACATCTGATTAGACGTGCGTGTGAAAATAGAAACACTTTCAACCACTTCCGATCACAGGCCTGAAGAATTACAAAATATTTAAAGGGCTTACTTTTGTTCGGTAGTATATATGCCGAACAGGAATTGATTCACGAAATATTATAGGGCAGGTATACTTCAATAGGAAGAGCTGAACACAACACTCACATTGGTATAGTAGATAACTGTTGTTCCTCTATAGCCAGAGTCGGTTCCAACCAGTAGCCATAACTCACCTTTATCGTTGCTTCGCGCTACAAATGGAAGGTAACTGTCGGCATTGGTTCTTGTCACCAATGTAAAATTAGTAATGTTGACACCGCCTGCTATATTTCCCAGTACGATGGTATTCTCGCCACGATCGAGTTGCTTTCCTTTATCAACGTTGAGTACGTAAGAGTTTTGCTCTATAATTTTTTGAGGTTCAACAGCGGAAGCGCCTGCCTTGAGAAAAACACTTTCACCTGGCGATCCACCATCCGTAGAAGAGCCCGAAGGAGCATTGGTTGCAAACTGAACCTGGAAAACAAGATTATAATCAGTATTGGGATGAAGGCCGGTAACTTTCTTTTTGATGAACATAAAAAGATCGTCACTCAGGTTTGTACCCGATAGCATAATTGCTTTTTTCGAACCGAGGTTGGCAGGCAATTCAGTATAACTGTGCTGCAGGTCGAACTTCAACGAGTCTTCACGTGTTGCGGGGTAATCAGAAAAATCAACTCTCCACTCATACATCGATTTGCTGAAGTCTGAAACATCCGAAAAAACATAAAGATCGCTTTGAGCAGTTTCACTGTTGAGACTGCATCCTGCACATATACTCCACACTAATGCGCTGAGAATCACCCGGCACTTCATTCTGATTTCATTTTTCGGTTAGACACTTCAACTGCGGGGCGGGTTGTAATGTCTGGTAAAATTAAACCTCGTCAGCATTACCCGCATGTAAAGGTGGTTCACCCAGATAATTTAACATTTTAGACTAAAAAATCCGCATTTCCGTCTAAATTTAGTGAACCCTGGCTGCTATACCTCGTATTGTACCACAAGCCACCATCTATGCAAAATACCACTACTATATTTCCCTTCAAGTCTTTTCTGAACTTCCGCCAGCTGGTGGAACATTGGGAGCAGCGTATCCGCGAGGGGCAACTGCCTGAATTTGCTCCGTTCATTCAAAACTATATTGATAACGCACCCGAGTTGAAACAACCAATTGAAGATGAAGTGGTGCTTGCCAAACATAAATCCTTTATTGATTTTCTGATGTCGGCCGTAATACCAATGGCCAGTGGCAATACTGAACTGATCGTTGCATTACAACCTTTCCGATTCAAATCGTTATACAGCACGGCTGCTTTCGACAGAAATATATCTTTTGACACGTTTGAGCAACAGGCACATGCTAACGTGCCGGGTGGAAAAATTACGCTTGGCAAAACCATTCGCGCCTGCCTGATGATACTGGAAAAGTATCAAAGTTTTGGTGTGATAGCGGAGAACCCAAGACCGGTATTGGTAACATTGCGTGATCCGACCAGCGGACTTGATAAAGTATATCGCATTGAGATCAACCATCAGTTCTGCGATGTAATTGCCAAAACAGAATATAAACCCATTGAAAAACATGTTATCAAATTCTTAATGGAGAAGTTGTATGATGTTGATCTCTGGTTACAATATATACATCCGGAAGATTTCGAGTTCCATGGTTTATTCATCATGCGACTGATTGATGTTACCGAACAGGAAATGCTTTCGTCTATCAAATACGATCTGCTGGAACGCAACGCTGTTACCCGCAACGAGAGTTTCATACAGATACAACACAAGCTTCGTTCACTCTTTGGTATACCGGATATGCGCCTGGGTATAGCGTATCTTGATCCCAACAATAATATAGTAACGAACAGCCCGCAAGCCGATTGCTGGAGCAGTGTTACCTGTGGTGATAATGTACCTTGCCAGGATTTTACCGGCTCGGTATACGAACGCAGCTGGATGGAGAAGCGCTATGTTACAATCGAGAACCTGGAAGAGTATCCGTTCAAATCTCCTATTGAAAACTCACTGCTTAAAAATGGTATCAAAAATATTTTACTCGCACCACTGGTAGATGGCGAAGAAATTATAGGTATGCTTGAACTGGCTACACCAACGCCAGCCAAGCTGAACCATGTAAGTGCGCATAAGGTAGAAAATGTATTGCCAATGTTTACAGCTTCTGTAAAGCGCGTGAAAGAAGAAATGTCAACCGAGGTGCGTGCGATTATACAGGAAGAGTGTACGGCCATTCACCCGACTGTTCAATGGAAATTTTTTGAAGCCGGATTAAACCTTCTTAACCGAAGACGCGCAGATGAAAAAGCAACACTGGAAGAGATCGCATTTAAAGATGTATACCCGCTGTACGGACTGGCCGATGTACGCAATTCTTCCATTGAGCGAAACATGGCGATTCAACGCGACTTGCAACAAAACCTGAAGTTTGCCAAAGACCTGCTTACCAAGATATACACTGCCCGTAAACTTCCGTTGCTTGAAGAAGCAATCTTTAAAACCGATGAACAACTTCAAAAGATAAATCGCGGACTGGCTTCGGGTGATGAAAGCAATGTACTGGACTTCCTGAAATCGGAGATCAACCCGATGATCGCTCACTTTGATGACGATGAAAGTCTGCAGCGTTCTATAGCACGCTATCGGGCAACGCTCGACCCAACGTTTGGGGTAGTGTACAAACGCAGAAAAGCGTTTGAAGAGAGCCTTGCTCTGATCAATCAAACCATCAGCGATTACCTGGATGATGCAGAGGTTGAGGCACAAAAAATGTTTCCGCATTACTTTGAGAAGTATAAAACAGACGGTGTGGAGTTCACCATATACCTGGGTAGTTCACTGGTAAAGAATCGTACATTCGATACGTTTAACCTTCGTAACTTCCGGTTGTGGCAACTGCTGGTGATGATTGAAGTGAATCGCAAGATCGAAGCACTGAAATTAAAAATGAAAACTGTGCTGGAAATAACACAGTTGATCCTGGTTCATGATCAACCTATATCCATTCGCTTTCGTCCGGATGAAAAACAATTTGATGTGGATGGTGCTTATGATATCCGCTATGAAATTGTAAAGAAGCGGATTGACAAAGCACATATAAAAAATACCGGAGAAAGACTTACACAACCCGGCAAGCTTGCCATTGTATATAACCAGGCCAAAGTGGAAGACGAGTATAGACGCTACTTCCATTATCTGAAAGCCAAAGGTATGATTACCGGTGAAGTGGAAGAACTTGAACTGGAAGAACTACCCGGAGCAACGGGGTTGCGTGCCTTACGCATACAAATGACCAGTGAAGAAACTTCGTTACCCGTTCTTGATAATGATAACCTGTTGAAAGATATAGAAGAAGGATTACGGGTTCATTAACCTTTTGCTTTTTCATTGTTCTTTGTACCTTCATTTCCATGAAGCGATTCCTGGTATATCTTATACTTGTAGTATTGATCAGCTGCAAGGAAGTAACGTACAAAGAACCACAACCCAAAGGTGTTGAACGACTGCATAGCATACCGCCTGCGTTGCAAGGCAAGTATGTGCTGCCGGAAGATAATCGTGCTACTCGGGATACGTTAGTTGTACTATCAGGCCGGTACTATGCATCGAGTGATCCGCTGGGAGGAAGTGTACTAAGCGACAGCCTGCTGATCAAACATTACCAGGGCTACTACTTCATTAATATCAATGACAAACCCGAGTGGTTGCTGCGGGTTATTCAGCAAGAGAAGAACGGAGATATAACCTGCTATATGTTGCAGGAGAAGGACAGCATATTTAACAATATGCTTCAGCATCTTTCCAAAGAGATAAAGATTGATTCGGTGAAGATGAAAAATGAAACGCTATACCAGATCGATCCGTCACCCAAGAAACTGGTCAGCCTCCTTAAAAACGGTTACTTCAAAAAGACGGCTACGTTAAAAAAGATCGAGTAATATATATACTTAGCCTTTTATACTCTGCTCATCGTTATCCGCCAGGTGGTGGTCAATAAACGGTGATGCCTGTTGATGTAGCCTGATAGCTTTGCGCGACAGCACAAAACCTATAAGCAGTGATGCTATAGCGGCTATCCATATACCCGGCACATACGAAATGAACCAGAAGTAATCGTACATACCATGAAAGAGTGTGGCAGCAGCCAACGCAACAACGCTTAACAATATACCTTGCCGATGTGTAAATTTAGCTTTGCCCAGGTAGAATCCCATCATAACACCAAACGTAGCGTGTGCCGGCACTGCGGTAAACAACCGTAACACACCTGTCATAAAACCTGACTGAAATACATATAGCACATTCTCCAGCGTAGCAAAGCCAAGACTTACCATTACGGCATAGACTATACCATCAAAAGGTTCATTAAAATTTTTGTTATTAAACAGGATAAAGCGGACAAATAAAAACTTACAACTCTCTTCGATCAGCGCTATTTTAAAAAAAGCATTGACAAACTGGTGCACAACATCCTGTTCTTTGGTAATGATAAGAAGATTGATCGGGTAACTTACGGCCAGTGTAATTACTGCACTTAACGCACCGTACAAAAAACTAATGCATAGCAACAACAGTGGCTCGCGTTCATGTTTGTCCTTCAGATAAATATATAAACCAATCGCAACACCCGGGGCAAGTGCCAGGGCCAACAAACTAAAAAAGTCCATGCAACCTAATTGAAGGGACGAAGTTACACATAAAAAAAATCCCTCTCCCGTAAATAGGAGAGGGATCTTTCCCTACATGTTTGTGTCAGGTTCTGTTACTCAATCACTTCTTCAACTTTATCCATTTTATCGGCAGTATACTTGCCTGACGTAGCGTATACAATTTTGCCGGTAGCATCGAGTACGAAAAAGTATGGAATATCTTTCTTCTCGAAATCAAGAGCTTCCTTGTAAGGCTTCAACTCACCGCGATAAAACAAAATATAGGGCAGCAACTGCGGATCAATGTTCTTGATAGCTTTGCGTTTTGCTGTGCCAGTAGCCGCTGCGTTGACTCCCGTAAACATAGGCACGAAGTAAACGTTCACATCGTATGAGAACCCCGCCAACACACCGGAAGTTTTCTGAATAAATTTTTCAAACACCGGCTGGAACCATGAGTTCAGTTCATCTTCTGATTTCTTTGAGTATGCAAGACCCAGCAGCGTGTATTTTCCTTTTACATCATCGGGTAATTTTACTTTCTTATCCTCAACGCTTTCAGCTTCCATAGCCGGAAACTGCTTGCCAATTACCTGCGCTTTTGCAAGCACACTGGTAAACACTATCAATAACAGTATAGAATATCTCATACAATTTAATTTTCCTTCAATTTACCGAATAAGCCATTAGTAACCGTTGTGTTTGATAAAAGTAACCTTACAAGTCGATAAGATGACGTAAATAACCATACGACACGGCTCATATTTACCCTGGCTTGTTTACTTCACTATACGGAAGCTACTTTCATGCCAATCGTTGTTTTAACGTGCGCACGATGAACGTTGCGATTCATCATGCACACATCATTATTAGCAATAAATGATATTTACTTACAGGCATTACACCACTATCGCACCCACACTGCTTTATCTTCAACAGGTTTACGCTTGCTATCGGGCACTTGTACTTTTGGAACACCTATGTGCAGAAAGCCCAACAACTTGTCGTCTTTGTCAAGACCAAACAACTCTTTTGCTTCTTCAAAATAGGTTACACCACCACTGCTTAAATAACATCCTATACCATACGCAGCAGCTGTCAGGTACATATTCTGTATAGCACAAAACACAGCTCCTATTTCTTCAAGCTCGGGTACAGATTTTTTTTCATCACGCTTCATACCTACTGCTATGATGTGTGATGACAATACAGTTTTAGTTAAAAGATTTTGATAGCGTTCTTCTTTATAACTGCCGTTGGCTTCTGTAACACGTTTATATACAGCCGCCTGTTGCTCACCAAGTTTGCGCAAGCCATCACCTGTAAAAACAATAAACTGCCACGGCTCTGTTAATTTGTGCGTGGGTGCCCACCGCGCGTTTTCAAGCATCTGTGCTACAATAGCATCATCAACACGCTCGCCACTGTACTGCTGTTGAAAAACCGATCTGCGGTTTCTGATCAGGTTGTTTACTAATTCTGTTTTAGAAGCATCTATGTTCATTCCTAATAAAGTTTATTAATTTAGTACTCTACCAAATTTTCAAAGATGAGAAAATTTTTACTCCCGACCCTCTTCATCCTTTTACTCGCATCGTGCGCCCCGGTTTATGTTCCTAATCTGCGCAACTCTCCGATGTTTACCAAAGGAGGAGAATTTCAAGGCTCTATACAAGTACTCAACGGACTGGATGTACAAACTGCTGTGTCTGTGTCCAACCACATCGGTATTATGGGTAACTATTCTTTTGAAGAGCGCGGCAAAGTTGAAGATGATGATACCGATAACTATCACCGCCATACACTGCTTGAAGGTGGCATTGGCTATTTTGAAAATGATGGCATCTGGTGTTACGAAATTTTTGCAGGCTATGGTCGTGGTGAAGGATCAAGCTATGACGAATACGAATTCTTCAATACGCCTGATGATGTGTGGGCTACCGGAAAATTTGAACGCTTCTTTATACAACCAGCTTTCGGCATCAACAAAAAAGTAATGGGGGTATCGTTCGTACCAAGATTTTCTATCGTAGATTTTTATGAATTTAAAGACGAACTCACCGGCACGTCTATCACCAATGTTAGTATGTCTCCTAAAGTATTTGTNNGAGTTTGAATACCGATCGTTTCAATTCGGTTCTGGTGTAGGCTTTCGCTTTGGTGGAAGTGCTTCGAGCAAAAATCAGGAGACTGAATAATTCTTTCCCGTCCCGATAGTTATCGGGACAGATTTCCGCGGAAGCTATCTGTATTTATAGTCTGCGCATATCTGCAAGCAAACAAAGCTAATATATATACTATAAAAGCAGCCAACAGAAATCGTTGGCTGCTTTTATTTTTAGCGAGCGTTATAAACTTATTTTGGAAACTGACTGGCGTCAATGTTCGGAATTATCTTGAGAGCATTTTTATAGTATATCTTCTTCAGCACATCATCCGGAAGATCTAATCCATACATTCTCCAGAAGGCGTGGTAGCGTTTATGGTATGGGAAGTACTCATCAGCAGTTTCAAGCACCCGGAAATATGTTTCATATTCATCGGGCACCCATGAGTCTTTCCCGAACAGTACACGATCCTGGTACTTGGTTAAAAAAGCTTTGGCCGCACGCGGCTGTCTTCCAAGTTCCGCTATAACAGCACCAATCTCGGTATACATATTGGGGAACTTATCGAGCAGCTCGCTTAACTTCTTAAGATCACTTCCATACCAGCCCAAATGTGCATTGATAAATTTAGTCTTGGGATGTTTTTTAAAAATGTTATGCTGCTCGGCAATGATTGTCTCCCACGAAACCGGGTCTGTATCATGTCTTCTTCCGGGGTGCAACTTTAACTCAAGCCAGCGCTCGTTGTTCTTGTCGATCGGCTGCCAGAATTGTTTTGGATCAGCAGCGTGTATCAACACGGGTATACCCAGCTCACCACACTTGTCCCAGATAGGATCGATACGCGGGTCATCAATATGTACCCGGTTGCCTTTGCTGTCTTGCGTAAACATACCGAGGCTCTTATATATCTTCAACCCATTAGCACCTTTCTTCACATCGTCTTCCAACTGCTTGAGCATACGCCCCTGCCACTCTGGATCATCTATAGCAGCGAAGTCCATATTGGTAAATACAATGAATCGTTTCGGGTTTGTCTTCTTTACATTCTCAAGCGATTTCTCCAGGTGTTCCGTACTTCCTCTGCCACGACCGCTCAGGTTTACCATTACCGCCATATTCAGTTTGTCCATCTCTCTGGTTAATGCCTGCAAGTCTTGTGTAGGCATATTGAACTGGTGATTGTGTACATCAATAAAAGGAAATTTAGCACGCGTCAGGTGATGCTCCGGTACAACGAGTGTTGATGGCGGATCATACTGTTCAAAATCCATTTTATCATCCAATGGTTTTTCCTGCGCACAGGCAATGATGACATTGCACGTGAGCAGCGTAAAAACAAAACACCTCTTCATACAGAAATTTTTGCTGGTGAAAATAATGGAAAGTACCGAACTCTCTCATAAAACCGGATAGAAGGTCGAAATCATCAATAAAACCTTGGGAAGTGTAACTTGATTTATGTTTAAATTGGCAGCTATTTATAACAGGCATGAAAAAACTTGCATTCATCTTCGCAGTATTTATTGTTTCGATAGCCCAGGCCCAGGATGCGCAACTTGAAAACGCCCGGAAGAAATTTCAGGCGAATGACTTTAAAGGCGCCAAAGCGGATCTCACGAAAATTATAGACAGCAACCCTAAGAACAAACTGGCGCTTAACCTTCGCGGACAAGTGCGTGCCGGACTGGAAGATTTTTATGGAGCTATTGGCGATTATACTATAGCACTTGAAATTGACTCAACGTTTGCTGATGCCCTTAACAACCGCGGTGAATCGAAGATGGCGCTGGGTGATGATGAAAGCGCTATACCGGATTTTGACAAGGCTATAAAGTTCAATGCTAAATTTGCCGATGCCTATAGCAACCGCGGATTAGCGAAGTATAATATTGAAGACTTACAGGGTGCTTACTTTGATTTTTCGAAAGCACTTGAACTCGGACCAGCTGATTCTGATAAATATTTTAACCGTGGTGTTGTTAAAGCCGAACTTGGAGAATTTATCAGCGCGATTGATGACTATACCAAAGCTATTGAACTCGACAAGACTGATGCTGCGCTCTATAACTATCGCGGTGTAGCATACTATAACACGGGCAATCTAGACCTCTCTATTGCTGATTACGATCAGGCTATAAAACTCGACCCGAAAGACGCATTGAAATTTGAAAATCGTGCGCTTGCCAAAAATGCCAAACAGGATTTTAAAGCTGCTCTCGAAGACTATAACAAAGCAGTTGAGTTAAATGCAAACGAACCGGAAACCTATAACCTGCGCGGTGTTGTAAAGTATAACCTGGAAGATCATGATGGTGCTATAGCAGACTATACCAAAGCCATTGAGCTGGATGATACCAACCCGGTATACTATGACAATCGCGCCCTAAGCCGAACCGAGAAAGAAGACTTTGCCGGTGCTGTTGAAGATTACTCGTCATCTATTGAGCTATATCCGAGCGATCCTGAAACTTATTTACAACGCGGCCTCGTAAAAGTATCCATGAACAACAAGTACGATGCGTGTCTTGATTTTAAACGTGCCGAAGAGCTTGGATCAACCGAAGCGAAAGGCCTTATCAAAAAGAATTGTAAGTAAAAGCGATCGTCAACGTTGCGTGTAGCAGTTATACTGAATGGCATTTCACTGGAGCGGCAATACTTTTATCGCAAGGTAGTGCCTGTACTTCGGCTGGTATATGAAACGGAAGTGTTTGAGACACTTTCGCGCAACGATGCATTTTCACTCGCTTCAAAAGCGGTTGATAGCCATTACGATGTTATTATCGCTGCGGGTGGTGATGGCACGCTGCACCAGGTAGTAAATGGTATACTGAAGGGAAGAGAAGACTATAAAAACCTTCCCGCCCTTGTTGTTTTCCCGGTAGGTACGGGTAATGATTTTGCCCGCACACTTAATATTCAATCCGATCCGGTGAAACTCATGCAAATACTGCAGAAGTTTGAACCGCGACACCTGGATGTTGGTGAAGTGATCTATACTACCGATGCCGGTACAAAAGATCATCGCTACTTCATTAATGTAGCCGATATAGGCATGGGGCCGCAGGTAGTAAAAAAGGTGTTGAGCAGCGACCGTGTTCTGGGGTCTGCGTTTGCTTACTATATCTCCATCATCACCACATTCTTTACATATAGGCCTATGGTTATAACAGCACATACATCAGCATGGAACTGGCAGGGCAAATTACGGACACTCGCGCTTGGCAACGGCCGTTACTATGGCCACGGGTTGTGTGTAGCCCCGGAAGCCCAACCAGACGATGGTATATTTGATGCGTTTATCTGTGGCAATGTTTCGGTATTGGACTTTATCCGGTACTCTATACCGCTTAAGAAAGGTAAATATATTCAGCACCGCGAGGTGTTCTATAAAAAGACCGATGCCATCGACCTGGAGTCGGAAAAAGAATGTTTGATTGAAGCCGATGGTGAGTTGCTCGGAAAGTTACCGGCCCGCATCCAGATAACTCCGCTGAAATTGAAGATGCTTCTTCCGTAAGCATTCCCCCATCTTCATGTGAACAAAGTATATTTTACGAATACCGCGCACTTCGTTATTTTGCGGTATGATCGTAGTAGGTATTATAGAAGATGATGAACAGATCCGTAAAGGTGTTCAGACATTTTTGAATCGCCAGGATAACTTCTCATGCGAAATGTCCTTTGGCTCTGTGGAAGAATTTCTGAAGAGCATGGCGACCAGTGCCATTCCCAACGTACTGATCATGGACCTCGGCTTACCCGGTATGTCGGGCATTGAAGGTATAAAACTGATCAAAGAGAAATATACCGATGTCGATATCATTGTGTTCTCGGTATATAATGATCCCAAGAGAATATTCGATTCACTCTGTGCAGGTGCTACTGGCTACCTGCTGAAAAATACTCCGCTTGACGAGATCAAGGAAGGTATAGAATTACTTTCAAAAGGCGGTTCGCCTATGTCGCCACAAATAGCCCGCAAGGTTATTGAGTTATTTGCACAGAATAACACGCGCAAAAAGGAAGTAGAATCTCCGTTATCTGCCAAAGAAAAAGAAATTGTTATCGGGCTGGTAGATGGCCTCAGCTATAAATTGATTGCAGATCGTATGAGTATCAGCATTGAAACCGTTCGTTTCCACATCAAGAATATATACCGCAAGCTGCACGTACACGGCAAGGCAGAGGTTATTTCAAAATCGCTGCGCGGGGAAATCTAGCACCGCACGTTTTAGACTTTTCTATAGCAACCCCATGTTTGTGGAGTTGTCAGGTGTTGCTACACGCTATATCTTTGTTACACCTCCTCTATGAAAACTCTGATCCCTTGTCCTTTGTATCCGCTGGCTACATCCTGTAGCATTTCATTGCTTCCATTACTATTTCAAAGCATGGCTTGTGTATACATGGCCGATCAAAAAAATACTGTATAGTTTTATTTTTCTATAGTTGGTCCGGTTAACAAAGAGTGCCTCTTCTGTCGGAGGCACTTACTTTTTCTTTCTGCGCAAGTTGTCTATAATCATGGTTGCATGGACGCGCGAATTCTCGATAAACCATTTGTTGGTTTTCAATCCACCGCATACCACACCGGCCAGGTATATACCGGGTACATTGGTTTCCATCGTTTCTTCATGATATACCGGTGTGTGAAACTGATCGTCATGAAACTGTATACCCGATGCCTTCATAAAATCAAACGGAGGTTGATAGCCCGTCATGGCGAGTACAAAATCATTCTCCAGTATCTTATCTCCTTCCGGAGTTTTTATCTCCACGGTAGTGGGCGTAATCTTTTTTACTTCCGAGTGAAAGTATGCTTTGATCGATCCTTCCATAATGCGGTTCTCTATATCCGGTTTAACCCAATACTTCACGCTTTCGCGAATGCCATCTTCACGAATCACCATGGTTACATCAGCACCTTTGCGCCACGTTTCAAGGGCTACGTCTACTGCTGAGTTTGCAGCACCAATAACAACTATTTTTTGTCCGAAGTATGGATGAGGTTCATCGTAGTAATGCTTTACTTTCGGAAGATCTTCTCCGGGTACATGCAAAAGATACGGCAGATCATAAAAGCCAAGCGCCAGTATAACCGCTTTACTTTCATATTGCCCCTTCAGGGTTGTAACAACGTGCCTGTTGTTATCGGATGTGATCATCGTTACTTTCTCATATAGTCTCACATCAAGCTGCCAGCTGGTACATACCCTTCTGTAATATTCCAATGCTTCGAAACGATTTGGTTTGGGTTGATGCGATATGAAAGGAACCTCTCCTATTTCGAGTCGTTCGGAAGTAGAGAAGAACATCATGTTAAGCGGATAGTTGAAAAGAGAATTTACCAGGCAGCCTTTCTCAATGATCACATACCGCAGTCCGGCTTTCTTTGCTTCAATACCACACGCCAGTCCTATAGGTCCTGCACCGATAATAACAACATCAAACTCCTCCATTCCAGTAATTCAATTTTGATTATTCAACAATAATGATAAAAATTCGGACCGATTAACCTATACGATCATGAATAAACTCTTAACCGCTGTCTTTTTTGCATGCTGCATTACAGGATATGCCCAGAAACAAATTACGGTTGAAGATTTCACCACCAAAAATACATTTCCACAGAAAACTGTCCGCGGCATCAACTGGATGAAAGACGGAAAGTTTTACTCTACCCTGGAAAATAACAAAGTGGTAAAATATAACATTACAACAGGCCAGCCGGTAGAAACACTGGTGGATGGTTCGACCCTAAACCCGAAGATCGACATTCAGGACTATTCCTTCAGTGCTGATGAAAAAAAACTTTTACTCACCACCGATTTTCAAAGTATTTACCGCAGATCGTTTACTGCTAATTACTTTATATACGATCTCACAGGTAAATCAGTAAAACCATTATCCGCAAAGGGCAAGCAATCATACGCTGCTTTTTCAACCGATGGAAGTAAAGTTGCTTTTGTACGCGAGAACAATCTGTTCTACGTTACACTGAGCGATATGAACGAAGTACAGGTAACAGACGATGGAAAGTTTAATCATATTATCAACGGCACAACGGACTGGGTGTACGAAGAAGAATTCAGCTTTGTAGATGGGTTCTACTGGTCGCCCGATGGCAAGAAGCTGGCCTACTATCGTTTTGACGAATCGGCTGTACGCGAGTATAACCTGCAACGCTGGGGAAAAACGTTATACCCTACCGACTATCGTTTCAAATATCCGAAGGCAGGTGAAGCAAACTCTACGGTAGAGATCTGGATCTTTAATCTCGACAGCAAGCAAAAAGTAAAAGCAGATATAGGCACTGAAAAAGATATATATATACCGCGTGTAAAATGGACAGCCGATGCGAATATACTTTCCATAAGAAAACTGAACAGACTACAGAACAACCTGGATGTTATCCACACCAATGCCACTACAGGTGCATCAACGGTGGTGCTCAATGAGAAGAGCGAAACATTTATCGATCTGGAATTTACAGAAGACCTTATCTACCTCGCAGATGGTAAGCAATTCATCTATACTACCGAGCGCGATGGTTACAAACATTTATACTTGTATGGTATGGATGGAAAACTTGCCAGGCAAATCACGCAAGGTTCCTTCGAAGTAAGTCAGCTTATCGGCTTCGATGAAAAGACAAAAACGCTGTACTATACATCCACGGAAGTATCGCCTCTCGAGCGACATTTTTATTCAATCACACTGGGCGGTAAGAAGACAAAATTATCGCAGGCTCCGGGTATACATACCATTAACATGAGCACAGACTTTCAGTTCTATATTGACTACTATGCCACAGCTGCTCATCCTACTGTAGTAAGTCTGTATAAAACCAAAGGAAATGCTTTGCAAAAAGTATTGGAAGACAACAGCGCGCTTGCCAAAGTACTGGATGAGTACGGCTTCGCTGCTAAAGAATTCTTTTCATTCAAAACGGTTGATGGCACCGCCCTTAACGGGTATATGCTGAAGCCTAAGAACTTTGATGCTTCCAAACAATACCCGGTGTTGGTATACCAGTATAGCGGACCGGGTTCGCAGAATGTGAATAACCTCTGGGGAGGAAGTCATTTCTTCTTTCACCAAATGCTGGTCCAGAAAGGATATATAGTAGCCGTGATCGATTCGCGTGGTACAGGCGGACGTGGCGAGCAGTTCAAGAAACTTACCTATAAACAACTCGGTAAATATGAACTGGAAGATCATATAGCAGGTGCCAAATTCCTTTCAACGCTTGAGTATGTAGATGACAGTCGCATTGGTATATGGGGTTGGAGCTATGGCGGATATATGTCATCGCTGGCCATGACCAAAGGTGCCGGTACATTTAAAATGGGTATAGCGGTAGCACCGGTTACCAACTGGAGATTTTATGATACCATTTATACCGAACGTTATCTGCAAACACCACAACTCAACGCAAGTGGTTATGATGATAACTCACCTTCTACCTATGCAAACAAACTACAGGGTAATTTCCTGCTGATACACGGAACCGGTGACGACAATGTACATTTCCAGAATTCAGTGGTGCTGGAGGATGCATTGATCAATGCAGGCAAACAGTTCACTTCGTTCTATTATCCGGATAAGCACCACGGCATACAGGGCGCACAAACCAAATTACATTTATATACCCTGATGCTGAATTACGTTCAGGAAAACTTATAATATATACTCATGTTTATTCTGCTATGATCACGAAAGAAGCCATTGAAGCCGCACACGAGCGCATTAAAGTATATATCAATCATACGCCCGTATTAACATCCGAGGCGATTGATGCTTTGGCAGGAACGAGTGTATTTTTCAAATGCGAGAACCTGCAAAAGATTGGAGCCTTCAAGGCGCGGGGTGCCATGAATGCCGTGCTTATGCTGAGCGAGGAAGCAAGGGCAAAAGGTGTGGCTACACATTCATCCGGAAATCATGCGCAGGCTATAGCCCGGTCGGCAAAGATCATGGGTATAAAATCGTATATCGTAATGCCGCGCACCGCTCCTGAAATAAAGAAGCAAGGTGTGCTCAGTTTTGGAGGAGAGATTTTTGAATGTGAACCAACGCTTGAAGCACGTGAGACTACTTTAGAAGAGGTTGTTAAGAAAACCGGAGCCAGTGTAATCCATCCCTTCAACAACTATGAAGTAATTACGGGGCAGGCTACAGCTGCCAAAGAATTCTTTGAAGATATACCTGCGCTCGATGTTATCATACCGCCTGTTGGTGGNNCAGTATATGCCGGTGAGCCTGAAGGTGCTGATGATGCGTATCGCTCCTTGAAGAGCGGTTCTATTCAACCATCACAATCTAACTCCATTGCCGATGGCTTGCTTACTACACTGGGCGATAAAACATTTCCGATTGTACAAGCGCATGTAAAAGAAGTGATCACCGTAAGCGACCAGGAGATTACAACCGCCATGCGTATACTTTGGGACAATCTGAAAGTTATTGTTGAACCTTCTGGGGCTGTGCCTTTCGCTGCTGTATTAAAGGCAAAAGAAAAATTCAAAGGTAAACGTGTAGGTATCATTATATCCGGTGGCAACGTAGACCTGGCGCGTGCTGCCAAACTCTTCAGTTTATAAAAGCTATAAATAAAAAAAACCGTTCTGCCAGATATACTATATGTGCAGAACGGTTTTTTTGTGTGATGACGCTTGCTATTCGCTTATCTCCTCGTTGCTTATTGTTATCTCCGGTGCGTTCTCACTTTTAGAGATCCAGAAATTGTTAAAGCCTTCACCAACCTGAATGGTAAGAACCTGCAGCGCGAGCAATTCAAGTATAGCGAGGAAGTTAAAAATCAACCCGATACGTGAAGGGAATGATTCCAGTAATTCTGTAAATGATAACTTCGACTTCTGACTTAACTCATCGATCAGATATTTCTTTTGCCCTACGACAGTATACGGATACTGCACCACCTGGTGAACAGGTTTATTTTTTTCTGCAGCAGCTTTCTTCAATACTTTCTCAAACACCTGCATCAACTTGAATATAGTGATGTCCTGAAGTTCGGCTTCTACGTTTGTACTTTCCGCGAGCGACTTCAGTTCCTTCATCAGGTTGCCACGCTTTTCTTTGGTGAGCTCTGTCTCTTCCATTTTATGGAAGGTGTCCACTACAGATTTATACTTTTTGTATTCGAGCAGGTGGCGAACGAGTTCTTCACGCGGGTCAATTTCATTTCCCTGTTCATCCAGCTGCGGTCGCGGCAACAGCATTTTAGATTTAATACGCATGAGCGTTGCAGCAACCAATATAAATTCACTCGCTACTTCAATATTGAGTTGCTCCATCTGCTGGATATAGGCAAGAAAGTCGTTGGTGATCTTTGAAATCGGAATATCATAGATATCGAGTTCATCGCGTTCAATGAAGAACAGCAGAAGATCGAACGGACCTTCGAACAGCGGGAGTTTAACCTCAAAATTTTCCTGTGTCATAGTCGAGTGAGGGAGCAAATTTATTTATAATCCGGCAAAAAGCCCGATTGAAAAGAAATACTAATTTTGTGGCTTTATTTTTTCTCCCAAACCTTCCTTTTCGATCAATTAGTACGTTAAAACGCAGGTTAGGAGCGATAGTTTAAAACTCTTACCTTCAATTATTGTTTATAAGAGGCATAATCCAACGAAATCCATGTTGATAACTCCGGGAAAACTTTTGGCAGAGATTAACTCGCCTGACGATCTCAAAAAACTCGATCAGGCTCAATTAGTCCAGCTCTGTGATGAGCTTCGCCATTTCATTATCGATAATGTCTCGGTTTATGGAGGCCACTTTGGTGCAAGCCTTGGCGTTGTGGAACTCACCGTTGCTTTACATTATGTTTTTAAAACGCCTTATGATAACCTGGTTTGGGATGTAGGACACCAGGCGTATGGACATAAAATTCTCACAGGTCGCAGAGATACATTTTATACCAACCGTGTATACAATGGTCTTTCCGGTTTTCCGAAAAGAAAAGAAAGTGAGTACGATGCTTTTGGTGTAGGACACTCTTCTACATCTGTATCGGCAGCGTTGGGTATGGCGGTTGCTTCCAAGTATCTCGGCCAGGACGAACGCCAGCATATAGCCGTTATTGGCGATGGTGCCTTAACCGGAGGAATGGCTTTTGAAGGATTGAACCATGCCGGTGTTTCAGACTCCAACATCCTGATCATTCTCAACGACAACTGCATGTCTATTGATCCGAATGTAGGAGCACTCAAAGATTACCTTACCGATATAACTACTTCGCGCACCTATAATAAACTGAAAGATGAAGTATGGAATTTACTGGGTAAACTTTCTACTTTCGGCAAGAGTGCGCAGGAGATTGTCTCAAAAGTTGAGAACGGTATCAAATCAACATTGCTAAGTCAGAGTAATTTATTTGAATCGCTCAACCTCCGTTACTTTGGTCCGGTAGATGGTCATGATGTAAACCATCTTGTTACCATCTTCAATGATCTCAAGAATATAAAAGGCCCGAAGATACTTCATTGTGTTACAGTGAAAGGTAAAGGATATGGCCCGGCCGAAAAAGGTAATGCTACTACGTGGCATGCACCGGGTACATTTGACAAGATTACCGGAGAGATCTTTAAAAAAGTTTATGAAAAACCGCAGGCTCCCAAATACCAGGATGTATTCGGTCATACACTGGTAGAGCTCGCCAAAGCCAACGACAAGATTGTAGGTATAACACCTGCTATGCCTTCCGGTTCATCCATGAACATTATGATGAAGGAAATGCCAGACCGCGCATTTGATGTAGGTATAGCCGAGCAGCATGCTGTTACTTTCTCGGCAGGTCTTGCAACGCTTGGGCTAGTACCTTTTTGTAATATTTATAGCTCATTCATGCAGCGTGCTTACGACCAGGTTGTGCACGATGTATGTATACAGAATTTACCGGTTAACTTCTGCCTCGATCGTGCAGGCTTTGCTGGTGCCGATGGACCAACACATCACGGTGCATATGATATAGCATACTTCCGTTGCTTACCGAATATAGTTGTAGCGTCTCCTATGAATGAAGCCGAGCTTCGTAACCTGATGTATACTGCACAGTTGCCTCGCACAGAACTCGCGTTCTCCATACGTTACCCGCGCGGGCAAGGTGTAATGCCGGAGTGGAGAACCTCGATGGAAGCTATAGCAATTGGCACCGGTCGTAAATTAAGAGAAGGAAATGAGCTTGCTATTTTAACGCTCGGCCATGTTGGTAATTATGCTGTAGAAGTTTGTGAGCGACTGGCTCGTCAGAATATTTCTATTGGTCATTTTGATATGCGCTTTGCAAAACCGCTGGACGAAAAACTGCTGCATGAAATATTCAGTCAGTATAAAAAAATAATTACTGTTGAAGATGGTTGCCTGCAGGGAGGTTTCGGAAGCGCAGTTCTGGAATTTATGGCCGACAATAATTTATATGCTGACGTAAGACGATTGGGAATTCCGGATAGAATAGTGGAGCATGGTGAGCAACATGAACTTCACCATGAATGCGGCTTTGATGCAGAAGGAATTGAACGTACAGTTGTAGAAATGTTAGAATTAGTACCGAGGTAATGTTAAAGATTTTTTCGACAGTAAGAGGGGCGGGCAGACCTGTGATTCTCATTCACGGGTTCCCCATGAATAGTAATGTGTGGGACAATTTCGCCACAGCTCTGGCAAAACATTATAAAGTTTACACACCTGATCTTCCAGGGTTCGGAAAAAGTAAACTGCTAGATTTACCTTTTACTATAGAAGCAGTAGCCACTCAGTTGCTTGACTGGATGGACGAACAAAAAATTGAAAACCCAGTAGTGATCGGTCACTCACTGGGAGGTTATGTTACGCTGGCGATGGCTGCAAAAAGTCCGGAACGGCTGGCTGGTATAGGACTCTTTCATTCAACAGCAGCAGAAGATTCGGCAGAGAAAAAAGAATCACGTTCAAAAACTATTGAGTTCGTTAAAAAGAACGGAGCGCTTGCTTTCACATCTAATTTTATTCAACAACTTTTTGCAAACGCGGAACATCCTGCTATAACAACAGTTCGCGAGATTGCAATTCAGTCGCAGGAGGATGCCGTAGTTGGCTATACCCAGGCAATGCGCGATCGGCCGGCTCGCATACATGTTCTGCAGGAATTTGAAAAACCTGTATTGCTGATTGCCGGTGAAAAAGATCAAAGCATACCGGCAGCAAGTATACAGCAACAAGCTTCATTGTGTAAACAATCACATCTTCATGTTATACCAAATGTAGCCCACATGGGGATGTTCGAAAAACCTGATGAAACGGTTAACCTCGCTAAAGTTTTCATTGACCACTGTAAGTGAACCGCGTAGTTTGTTACAATACCGTTAGTAATTTGACTAAAACAATATTAAATTGTATATGTTTTCGGTGCACTCGCGCCCGCGTGTTAGGTTTAATAAAATCAGGATTCTATATTTGCTAATAGGAATATTAATAACCAACCTGTAACCATGGAAGAGATAGTAGATCCACACCAGTATGACGCTTGGAATTCGATGGCAAAGAACATAGCGTTTGCTGCCTGGGCGATTGCCATTCTGATTGCTTTGTATCATGTAGTGAGACTAGCAACGATGAACGATGCCAAAACCAAATATGATTACATTAACCGAAGCGAGATTAAAACATTATGGATCGCTTCTGTTATTCTGGTAATCGGTTGCTGCTTTTATGCAAATGCAAACATCGTAGAACTTAATGCACTCTGGATTTTCGTGCGCGTGTTCACAACTTTTGCCATGGGTCTGATTGTAGCATTAATCATTCAGAACCTTCTGAAATTTTACTATCCTTTCTTTATCGAAAAACGTTTGAAAGTACTTCGTTACAAGCCACGTGTTTCTCCTAAAACCGGTAAGGCTATGAAGCTTCTGAGTGAAGATGAAGAAGATGCTTACCTCGATGAAGGTATGCAGGCAGAAGAAAATGTATTCTCCATTGACTACGATGTATGGAAAGATGAAGAAACCGGTTACGTTAAAATTGAACGTTACTCTGGTCACTTACATGCATTGCAATGCCCTGAGTGTAACTACCAAACCTTTAAAGTTGTACGCGAGGAGATTCTGAAAACTCCATCTACTACTGAAGAAGGCGAGCTGTTAAAGCATTTCCAGTGTGGCTATTGCGGATACAAAGCCAAGAAAACTGTTACGCTAAGAATGTCTCAGAAATTTGAAGAATCATCTGCAGCAACGGCATAAGATTTTACTAGATAAAATAAAAAAATCCCGGGCTACCCTCGGGATTTTTTATTATACCTATATTCTCCCGATCAACTCTTTATATAGTCTGGTCAGCACAGGTTCTGATTTTCCGGCAACAGCAATGATCTCGGCAATGTTAACAGGCTTCAGATTATCCGGATCACAATCATCTGTTAATACAGATATAGCACAGCATGGCAGTCCCATGTGATTGGCTACAATAACTTCAGGTACGGTACTCATACCTACAGCATCTGCACCCATATTTCGCAGGAAACGATACTCAGCACGCGTTTCAAGATTAGGTCCCGTTACGCTTACATATACACCTATATTGAGCTTTATATTTTGCTCCCTGGCAATGGCTATAAGATGGTTATTTAAATAGGTTGCGTATGGTCTGCTCATATCCGGGAAGCGCGGACCCAGCGTATCATTATTTATACCGCGCAGCGGATTGTCAGGTTGAAAATTTATGTGATCATCGAGCAGCATCAGTTCACCCTTCTTCCAACTCAGGTTCATGTTGCCTGCCGCATTTGATAACAACAGATGCTTTACTCCCAACGACTTCATAACGCGCACCGGAAATGTAATCTGCTGCATGCTATAGCCTTCGTAGTAATGGAAGCGCCCCTGCATGGCCAGCACCTGTTTGCCCTGCAACGATCCGTAGATCAGCTTACCCTTATGCGATTCTACCGTTGAGACAGGAAAGTGTGGTATATCATGATACTCTACTACCACCGGGTTCTGAATCTCTCGCACAAAAAGACTCCCGATACCAGTGCCCAGAATTATACCCACCTCGGGTTTTGCTATACCTTGCTTCCGGATATAGTCAGTTGCTTCGTTTATCTGATCGACCATAATTTATAGAGTCATGCGATTCCCTAAATATACTATATCAGGTTATGTTCGGGCAATAAAAAAGCCCGGATATCGGGCTTCCTTCTATATACTTTTTTATAAAGATATTGTTACTTCAGCAGGCCTCCATTCAAACGCAGTAGTTCTGTCTCGGCAACTTTGGCAAGGTAACGTGCATTGATCAGACGGTTATAGGCATCGGCAAGACTTTGCTGTGCTGTGCGTAATTCTATAAACGTAGTGATGCCTCGCTTGAAACCTTCCAGTGCTATGTAAACATTCTCTTTGGCTAGAAGTATTGTTTCTTCTTCGATGAGCAATATCTTCTTGGCATTGTCGTAATCCACATACGCGTTACGCAGGCTGGTATTCACATTGGTTTTTAACTGATCGTAGAATAATTGCTGCCGGGTATAGTTAATATCCGCCTGCTTGATCAATCGCCTGGTGTTAAACCCATTGAGGATGGGAACCGTTAACGTCAATCCATAATTATATCCATCCGACTGACTATATAATGCCGAGAACGGGTTGATCAGTTTTATGTTGTCGGTCTTCGAGTAATTATAGGCTGCGTTGAAACTTAACACCGGGAACAACTCGGCTTTGCGTTCATGCAATGACAGCCGTGCTATATCTATATTCATGGAGGATGCACGCAGACCATAATTGGTAAGCTCCAGGTTGGACGCGAGTACATCCTGTTTCAGATCCAGGTTAATGATGATCGTATCGGCTACATCGTATGCCCCCGGCAACTGCGAGTCTACCAGTGCATTCAGTTGTTCTTTAAGCTGTACAATAAGTGCTTCCTGCTGAATGGTAAGCGTTCGCTGCGCATTGAAATCCACCTTTGCCTGCAGCAATTCCGGTTTGCCACCTGTACCAACCTGTAGTTTGCGCTCAGCAAGTTTTACACGTTCTTCGCTTACGGCCATTTGCTCCTGCGTTGCCTTCAGCTGTTGCTTCTGCCGAACGATGTCGTAGTAATTATTGATCACCGTAGCAATGGTTGTCACCATCTGGTCTTTTACCAGCAACTCACCCTGTGCATTTATATACCGGATGCGATCAACGGTAGCAAACATCTTTGTTCCATCGAACAATGTCCAATTGAGTTGTATTGCAGCGTTGGTGTTGTTAGATATAGCTTTACCACTGTTGTTACGGGTAGCATCATCAAAACGAAGTTCCTGGTTGTTATTATTTCGCGTGATAGCGGCCGTACCATTTACCTGTGGTGCAAATGCTGCCCAAGCATACCCCTGATCTGTAGCATAAGCTTCCGATGTGTTTTTGGCTAACCGAACATCGTAGTTCTTTTCAAGAGCCAGTGCAATTACCTGTTCTAATGATATCTGTTCCTGCGCGTACGCTGTGTTCTGAAACTGAAAAAAAGAAATAGCAAGGAGTAATACTGAAAGTCTAATCTTCATATACCAATTCTTTTTGTGGCTGAGGTGCTGTTGCCTCATCACCAAACTCTACGTGTTTTCTTTTAAGTGACAGGAACGAATACATGGCCGGAATAACAAACAAGGTTAATATCAGCGAGAACATAATTCCACCTACTATAACAATACCCAGCGGCTGACGGCTTGTTGAAGCTGCTCCCAATGAGAGTGCCAATGGTAAAGATCCTAACGCCATGGCAAGACTCGTCATAAGGATAGGACGAAGACGCAGACGTGATGCTTCCAATACAGCTTCTATTTTAGACATGCCTTCTTCACGTTTCTGGTTTGCAAATTCAACGATGAGGATACCGTTCTTGGTAACAAGACCGATGAGCATGATCATACCGATCTGCGAGAATATATTAATCGTTTGACCGAAAAGATAGAGCGACAAAAACGCTCCGCTGATCGCGAGCGGTACCGTAAACATAATCGTTAACGGATCGATAAAACTTTCAAACTGAGCTGCCAGAATAAGGTATATCAACAAGCAGGCAAGTAAGAATGCAAAAGATGTATTGCTGGAACTTTCAGCATAGTCGCGCGAGGTACCGGTGAGCGATGTGGTGAAAGTCTCATCCAGTA
>DJFR01000056.1:0-2161 GCA_002432545.1 Flammeovirgaceae bacterium UBA5867
GGCTCAAAGCGGTTGCTGCCGTGGTTATAGCTATAGATACCATCAACGGTTGTGGCTACTATTTTTCCATTGAGAAGAAGAAGCCTATTATTTGTATTGGCGGGTAGGCCTTTCGTTGTATCGTAAATGGTTTGGGAGATTACGGAATCCATCCGTTCATTCAACTTCAGTTTCCAGATGCTGTTGTTGTGTTGGCTGGCCCATATATTTCCTTCTTCATCTTCCTGCATGAAACGAACTTCCTCCGTGAAGCCTTTGATTTTCGTTTTAGTCCAGGTCTTGCTTTTTTTATGCAGCAGCCAAAGCCCTTCCCAGCCTGTGCTTATAATTATTTTGTCCGGTTGATTTTTGATTTCGCACAGGGAGAAGACTAAATCCTGATCGATGATTTTAGTAGCTTTCTTCCCATCCAGCTCCAGCACACCGCTATCCTCCGCGACATAAAGCTTATTATGAATTTGTTGAAAGCTCCAGATGGTGCCTTTTGTTTCGGGTAGTCGTATAAATGTATTTCTGTCTTGCATGTATAGAATACCGTTATCTGTTCCGATATAATGGTGGTTATCTTTTCTTCCGAACGAAAGTATAAATCCCTGCAAACCATTTTTGTCGTCATAATAGGACAGGGGAGAGCTGGTTATAATCTGGAGTATATCTGAATCTGCATTTGCCCATAGATTATGCTGCTTGTCTTCAAAGAGTGAACCCCATCGGATCAGTTTGTCGTTGGCAATGTGGCTGTATTGTTTTCCTTCTTTATTAAAAAACAGAATTCCTTCACCGATATGAACAGCAATGTTACCATTATCAAGACACGTTACGGTTTCGATCTTTAGATTTTTGAGATTTCGATTGAGCTCTTCGGAAAGGATATGCCCTCGATCGGGGTGTTTTTCATCAACGATCCACGCCTGATTTTTGCCATCGAGTATCAGGAAAAAACCGGGACGATAGTCTGTGATCCATTTATACTTCATTTCCGCTGGCGTTTTGAAATACGGTGTTGTTTCAAAATCTCCATTTTTATATTTGTACAACGCGTCACCTCTTTGCGCATACAGTGTATTTTTGTTGAGGAGGAACCCTTTGCAATGGGTGCGTAAAATTTTAAAGTGGTCTTGCGTATATATATATACATGATCCTTCCCTAATAAGAAAACCTGCTTGTTGAACACTCTTACAAGGCCAATATTTGAATCGTATTTACAAGAATCAGGAAGCTTTGCCAATAATGAAATGTATTTATATTTTCCGCCAAGCCTTCTCTGAAAATAGCCTATTTCAGAATCAGACCCTATATATATATTACCCGTTGAGTCGATGTCAAGAGAGCTGATGGATGCTTTATTGGGCAATGAAATCAGATCCCATTTGTTGCCGTCATATCGTAGTACGCCTTCGGTGTTGGCAACATATAAAACACCATTTTTATCTTGTCGGATAGCCCAGTTCTGACTGGCACCCTGGTAAACCTCAATGGGATAATGCTGCGTAAACAGTTGTTGTCCGCGCCCGGCAAAACAACCTGAAAGAAGTAAGCAGGTAATGATCAGATAACGCATTGGACATTATTGTTTAAGATCATTTTGGGATAATATATACCAGCTTCGGCTACTACTTGCTTGTGTCCAATCGTCAATAACCGATGTTGCGTCATTTGTGAAATTACTTTGAAGGGTTTTGTTTATGAAAGGATGTCGCAATAATCCTGTCTTGCCTGGGAATTTAACATACATGCAAATTCCGTGTATTGCACGACATCGTGAGATCGCTATGGATGTTTTTTATAATGGTCTGGAGTATACATGGTTGTTTATGCAAATCATGATTTATATCATGGATTTGTTTCAAAATTATGCTAACCAATCCTCCTATGAAATAAGGTGAATACCTACAGGTGTATCCGTATTTTTACGGAAAAAGGAGTGATGGAGTGGATCCTTCGCTTGTGATTATGCCTAATTGGATCAGGAGAGCAGGTGGTTTCTGCAGTTTTAATCTTTGCACTTTGTCCAGTCCGGAGTATATATTTCGTGTATTTCGGGAAGATTTTCGTAATCGGACGCGAATTTCTCTCTGTGCTGTTCAGCTTCAAACGTCAGGATAAACTTTGGGCCGGTGCTGTAAAAGTAAAGTTTACCTCTGCTCGAATCCATGCCTT
>DJFR01000056.1:2215-40013 GCA_002432545.1 Flammeovirgaceae bacterium UBA5867
CAGTAACCTCTTCAGGGTATTTTTTGAAACTTTCGGTCTCATTTATTGATCCGGTTTATACGTTACTTCATATTTGGACACTTAATAAAAATCCAAATAACAATAACCAGATTCACTATGAAGTTCAACCTATATCGAATTCTCACCACACTGTTGGCGTTAGCCTTTACCACAACAAGTTTTGCCCATGCATTATGGATTGAAGCGGAACCTCAGGGCACATTGGGTAAATCTCACGGTGTAAAAATATTTTATGGAGAATATGCCGAAAAGGAATTTGAGCCGACCGACAAGTGGTACTCAGACGTAAATACATTTGCACTCTGGTTGATCGCTCCCGATGGAAAGAAGGTGCAGCTTACCTATTCCGCTGCGGGCGATCACTATACAGCAACATTCACTCCCAACCAGGAAGGCGTTTATATTCTGGCAACAAGTCATAGCGCAAAGCAAGTTGACGGTGGATATATTTACCAGTTCAATGCGAGTGCTTCCATACATGTTGGTAAGACGAAAACAGCAAACCAAACTCTGGCAGGCAGCGACCTATATCTCGAATCGATCAAAGATACGAAAGGTAAATCCGGTATTGTTAAAGCGTATTACAAAGGACAACCTGCTGCGGATATTAAGATCACGGTATCAAGCCCTGCCGGTTGGAGCAAAAGCTTTAAGACCGATAAGAATGGTATACTTGAATTTGAGCCTCTAT
The DNA here is from genome assembly GCA_002432545.1 of Flammeovirgaceae bacterium UBA5867. GTDB lineage: Bacteria > Bacteroidota > Bacteroidia > Cytophagales > Cyclobacteriaceae > Ohtaekwangia. Next base: position 2,928 of record DJFR01000056.1, read on the forward strand.
GGAAAGGTACTTATGCTTTAGAAGGATTTTATACTTCAAAAGAAACCGGTACACACTTCGATACTGCCTACGAAAATATATGGCGTTGTGCTACGTTGAGACTTGATCTGTCAAACTGATTTATATTCTGAAATAATAACCTCAAAGAGGCTGTCTCGAAAATGACAGCCTTTTTTTGTTTCACATCCTGGCGATTTTTTTAGTAATGCTGTAGTAACCAGTGATTGTACTTTGTCTCAATACATAATCGCTGAATAATAGTTTTTTCTACCGCAGTTAATGTTGCGTTTGTCAGCAGGTTTGCCTGAAACGGGCATTAAGTTCCACGGTAATTATAGTCCTGAGAGGTGTATAAGTGTTTCATCGGGTAAAGTATACTCAAGTGGCATGATTTGTTATCAGTAAGCGTTTAGACTGCAAACGAAATAAAAACAGGCAGTACTATATTCATATAACCACCATAACGCTATGCTGATACTGTATGCGGAAGATGATATAGATGACTTCGATTTTTTCTGTGAAGTTATACATTCGTTTAATCCACAGCATGATTGTATTAATGCCGCGAATGGCGTTGATGCCCTTGAGTTTCTTGAAAAATGTAAACAACTTCCAGATTATATAGTCATAGATATTAATATGCCTGCTATGGATGGCAAGGTATGTTTAAAAAATATAAAAGCTGATTCAAGGTTTGCACCCATACCGGTAATTGTATACTCCACCAGTAGAGATCCAAGAGATATTGAATTGTGTAAAGAGTTGGGAGCGATCGATTACCTGATGAAGCCCAATACAATGGTTGAAGCTGTGCGCGATCTGTCTAAATATTTTAAATGAAATTCGAACGGAAGAATGAGTTGCATACCTTGAAGTATAACGACATTATATAGTCGGCTTATTACATTCACGATCGCCCTGATAGCGGATGAAGATATAGATCCACAAAACTCTGGAAAGTCTGAACGTGACAGGCAGCAATCCAAAGACTATAACCAGTAATGCTATAATCATGGAAGTAACAGAGATTTCGTCCATGAATATATACATGGCCAGCCACACGGCAATAAAGAAAGCTGCGTTGATACCATAGCTCACAAACATGGCACCGAAGTAATAACCCGGCTCCGGCATAAACGACTGATTGCAGCACGAACATCGCTCATTCATTTTCATGAAACGATTCGTGTATAACGTTTTTTCAGGAAACATTTTACCTTCTCTACACCTGGGACATCTCATGGTAAAGATGCCTGCAATTGCACTCTTCGAATTTTTCATTTGTATAATTCGCGAAATATTCGTGCCTAAAATTTGCATAACGTGTTCGATATTGACTTGATAAACTGCGGTGCAGGTTACACGGATTCAACATCAGAGGGATGTCTGACATTGCCGGCAACTTTCAATGCTTCTTTCTGCAGTTTACTGTTTTTAATTCCATAGCCGATGTAAATGAAAATACCAATGATCAGCCAGATGATTAACCGCAGCCAGTTTGCAGGCCCCAGGGTATAGATCAATCCGGTGCACACAAGAACACCCAGGACAGGTATAACAGGCACCCACGGTGTGCGGAACGGTCTCGGAATAGCTGGATCTGTTTTACGCAATACGATAATACCAATACACACCAATACAAAAGCAAATAAAGTCCCGATCACAGTCATGTCAGAAATGACGGAGGCAGGAACAAACGCTGCAATCAGTCCTACAAAAATGAAAAACAAAAAATTAGATTTCCAGGGTGTTTTAAATTTGGGATGCAACTGCGAGAACACCTTTGGTACAAGCCCGTCATTTGACATAGAGAAAAATACGCGTGATTGTCCCATAAGCATAACGAGTATAACGGACGAAAATCCTGCCAGTATAGCAATCGTGATTAACGTTGACAGCCATCCGTAACCCTTCATATAGGTATCAATAACGTATGTGATGGAAGCTTCCTGTCCCACTGTTCTGAATTCTTTATAGTTGGCAACACCAACCAGTACATGGGCAAAAAGTATATATAGTACTACGCATATTAACAATGATAATAGTATACCTTTTGGCATATCGCGTTGCGGATTTTTCGCTTCCTGCGCGGCAGTAGATACAGCATCAAATCCTATAAATGCAAAGAACACAACACTGGCCCCGGCAAAAATACCAGCCCAGCCAAATTCACCCGACACATTGGTGCCCGAAGGTATATAGGGAGTATAATTTTCCGGGTTGATATAGGACCAGCCAAAACCAATAAACAGAAGTACAATTCCTACTTTGATAATAACGATAATGCTGTTTACAAGTGATGATCCTTTAACACCCCGCACCAGCACAAGGGATAATAGGAGAATGATAAACATAGCAGGAATATTCATAATGCCCTGCACACCTTCAGCTGAAGATTGAAACGGAGAATGCGAGAACTCATACGGGATCTGAACATGAAAAACATTACCGAGTAACTTGTTTAAATATTCAGACCATGATGTTGCAACTTTAGCTGAAGCAACACCATATTCCAATACCAGGTCCCACCCGATAATCCAAGCAATGAATTCACCCATGGTGGCATACGCATATGTATAGGCACTGCCCGCTATAGGAATCATGGAAGCAAACTCTGCATAACATAAACCTGCCAGTGCGCAACCAATGCCGGCTATAACAAAACTGATCGTTACCGCAGGGCCTGTATGATTCGCGATAGCTTCTGCTGTGCTGGTGAATAATCCGGCTCCGATGATAGCACCAATTCCGAGCGCAATCAGTCCCATAGTGCCAATGGTTCGCTTCAGACCTTTGTCATTGCCGGATGCTTCGTTTACAAGTTTGCTGATATTTTTTTTGAGCCAGATGTTTGCCATGGATCGTGGAGCTTTTGTGTAAGCTCAAATGTATCCGGCTGCCGGTGCGAGGCCTACCGCTGTTGTTAAGAATAACAAAAAGTAATGGACGGAAAGGAAGTGTAACTGCAGTTACATTAAGTTACAATGGATTTATACTCTTGATTACCAGGTGAATTGATAAACTCCCGGAGCAGCGTTTCATCAATTTTAATATTCTCAGGAATGATCCGCAGCCGGTACTTTCCCTGACCAATGAAAGTAAAAAGATCTTTTCTGTCCAGCTTCTGTTCCTCTTCAAGCTTTAATATTTCATTCATGTTATCGATGATCCGGCTGAGATAAGTTTGATTGTTGATCTCGCCACCGAGACCGATCAATATACTTTGAGCTGTCTCATTTCCATATTTTCTCCGGATGGCAAATTTTAGCAGGTTGATGTATTGCGTGGTCTTGGAACCAAATTCAATGGTGACACCAAATATCTCCTTTGATGGAATCGTAATCTTTATTAATGACCAGTCCATAAAACTGATCATCATCTCATTCGGTTTGGGAGTATTCGCCAGTTGAATAACCCAGCTGGTTGCCAACACAAGTGTAATGGCAATGAACGAAGTTTTAGCGGTGATCTTTATCAGGTCTTTTGTGAAATCGCTATATAAATCCGGGAAGGCATCGGGCAGGATGGAGACGAATATAAAGACAATGGCAATAACGGAGATCACGGCAACAATCTTTAGTCCTCTGTTGGCAAATGTTCTGTAGAAAGTAACGATCAGCAGAAACGTTAAGAAGCCGGATAAGAGCAGGTCAGGAAATGCACTTATCCTGAGACTGTGCATCTCATTGTATCTGCCTGCGAGTAATGGTATAAGACACGTAAGAAGCGCCATGGTAAAGATGATAATCATGATGCGATTCCGATTCCTTTTATGTTTATGAATAAACGGAGGGGCATGATCCGCATAGCACAAAGCGAGAAACAGGAAGAGATCGTTTACTATCGAGAATAAATTATTACCGGTTTTGAAATATAGTGTCTGCGAAAAACTGAATGCATGGCCCATGTAAGCCCAGCAACCGGCAACCACCCAAACAAAGATCGCGAGACTCAGATACAGCAAGCCTCTGTCAACACGTTTAGGTGAATTGTCTTCCTGCAGAATCTGTTTAAAACGATCACTTATATTATACCAGATTGCCAGCAACAGCAACGCACCCGTAAACGAAATCAGGATATGGGCGAGTATATGAAATTGTATTACGTCTGTCATGCCAAACAGAATTTACGGGTATAGTTGTAAGAGGTTAAAACCTATGATCAACATCATTCATAATAGTATATAAAAAAGAGAAATTCATGAAATCATAGATCATAAAATTTTTTTACAACACTTCCGTTAAACACAGAGACACTGTCCTAAGAAGGAGTGTTATCTACTTGCAAAGCTGCTCTCATTGTCAAATGCCAAACCTTTGCTAAATTTCCCGGACACTAATAGCTTTTATTATGTTTGAAGGGGCGGATTTTCCAAAATCACTTGATGAAGAAGTTTTCAATCTTTGGTTAGAGAACGGCAGGCTCAGCAAAATACGATATAACTACGTACTGATAATCTGGGATGAATACGAATCAAACTACCGGCCTGTCTATGCAGAGCATCGCGATGAGATCGGTGAGTACGAAGTTTATAAAACCTCCGTTGGCCGCGAATCGCTGGTAGCTGTATATGATTTGTATTCGGAGTCGAGGATTATGTAAAGTTGATGTCCTTTGGATTTTAGCCTTATATGATATACTTTATTATAGGTATAGGTATATNNGTGGTTTGTTGTTTAGAAACGGAGATGTAGTTTCATCTGCACGTGAACGTGGTTCGAGTGAGAGTTCGGCTTGCAGGGGTGTGGTGAGTTTATGAAGCAGCCTCGATAAATTGTAACAACGTTTTACGACTACGTGTATCACTTCACCTTCGCGTTGAAGTTTACCTTCTACCATCAGTAATTTTGACTGAATGATTTCTTTCCTGTATTCATCAAATAGTTTTTTAAATACAACCAGGTTAGCTGTGCCTGTTTCATCTTCAATGGTAATAAAACATATACCACTGGCCGTACCGGGACGTTGCCGTACAAGTACAAGGCCAGCTACTTTTACATAGTCGCCATCTTTAGCATCTTCCAGCGATGAAGTGGTACGAATGTGCAGCTGCTCTAATGGTTGGCGCACAAAACTTACCGGGTGCGATTTTAAAGATAACGATGTAGTGGCATAGTCGTGAATAACATGCTCAGAGGGTGACATCTCCGGAAGCGCTATATTCTCTTCTGCTATATCATGTTGTACCTGGTTGGAGAATAACGCACGTGGCTGATAGTCTTGCGTAGATACATTCCATAATGCTTTTCGCCTGTCTTGCCCGATGGAACGGAACGCATCAGCATCGGCTAATTTTTCGAGTATACTCTCAGACAGTCCTGTCTCACGTAAAGCATGCACAGAAGTATATCCATCTTTTCGTGCTTGCATCAATGCTTTCATATCTTCTTCGCGTAAACCTTTTACCTGCCGAAATCCGAGGCGAAGCGCACAATATTTACCGGACTTCGCTTCGAGTTTATTGTCCCAATCGGAATAATTTATATCCACCGGTAATACATCCACACCATGCTTTCGTGCATCGCTTATAATTTGTGCAGGCTGATAAAACCCCATGGGCATACTGTTGAGTAGCGCGCAGGCAAATATATCGGGGTAATAACATTTTATCCACGATGATACATATACCAGCAGTGCAAAACTTACGGCATGACTCTCCGGGAAACCATAACTTCCAAAACCTTCAAGCTGTCGGAACACACGTTCAGCATATTCCTGTGTATACTTATTTGCGATCATACCTTTGATGAGCTTGTCTTTGAAGTATGATATTTGTCCTTTTGCTTTAAAGGTAGCCATGCTTCTGCGGAGCTCATCAGCCTCGGCAGGGGTAAAGCCTGCTGCAACAATCGCAATTTTCATAGCCTGTTCCTGAAACAACGGTACGCCTAGGGTACGCTTAAGTATACCTTCGAGTTGTGGGGATGGATAATCTTCTTTTTCTTCACCATTACGTCTGCGCAGGTAGGGATGTACCATATCGCCCTGTATAGGACCGGGACGTACTATGGCAACTTCAATTACCAGATCATAAAAACAATTTGGTCGCAGTCGCGGAAGCATAGATTGTTGCGCCCGGCTTTCAATCTGAAATACACCAATGGTATCGGCATGACTTATCATTTCGTATACGGCCTTATCATCTTCCGGTATATTGGCTAATGTAAGATCGAGATTGTAGTGTTGTTTGGCCAGATCAAATGCCTTGCGTATACATGTGAGCATGCCGAGTGCGAGTACATCGATCTTTAAAAAGCCCAGAGCCTCAATATCATCTTTATTCCACTCAATGTTGGTTCGATCCTTCATGCGTGCATTGATAATAGGACAGAGGTCTGCCAGGTTCCCTTGTGTAATAATAAAGCCACCGGTATGCTGTCCAAGCTGTCGNNCTGATAATGCGGTCTTTATCGAAACCTTCATCGCGAAAATCCCAGATCAGTCCAGCCAGTCGTTGAATCGTATCAACGGACAGCCCCATCGCTTTGCCTACATCACGGATCGCACCGCGGTGATGTTGTTGCGTAACCGTTGCTACGATAGCTGCCCGGTGCCGGCCATATTTGCGATATATATACTGCATAACTTCTTCGCGTCTTTCGTGCTCGAAGTCTACATCGATATCAGGTGGCTCGTTGCGTGCAGATGAGATAAATCTTTCAAACAGCAAGTCGAACTTGGAGGGATTGACGGAAGTTATACCGAGACAATAGCACACGGTGGAATTAGCAGCCGAACCGCGCCCTTGACAAAGAATTTTTTGAGAGCGTGCATAGCGCACAATGTCGTGTACTGTAAGAAAGTATTCCGCATAGTTTACTTCTTCAATAAATTTGAGTTCGTAATTAATGTTGGCTTGTATTTTCTCAGGTATATGGTCACCAAATATTTGTTTGGCCCCTTGCCAGGTAAGGTGTGTAAGTTCTTGCTGGGGTGTACGTCCTTCATTGGTAAACTCTTTTGGATATTGATATTTGAGTTGATCGAGTGAAAACGTGCAGGCGTCTGCTATAATTTGCGTTTGTTCGATAGCAGCGGGATACTGCATGAACAGTCGATCCATTTCTTCGGTGGGTTTAAGGTATCGTTCGGCATTGGCGTGTAACCGGAAGCCTGCGGTATATATAGTGCATTTTTCACGCACACAGGTAACTATATCCTGCAGCTCCCTTCGCTGTGCAGTATGGTAATGTACATCATTCGTAGCCACCAAAGGTATATGCAGCTCTTTTGAAAGTTGATGAATGCGGTAGATTTGCTTGGCATCATAAGCGCCATAGGCACGTGATGCTGCTATACTTAAATTTTCACCGAGCGCCTGGCGATATTCGCGTACTGCATCTTTAAACGGATCATCAAAATCAAAGAAGGCATTCAGTGTGTACGGTGGAATGACAATGAACTTTGTACCTGCTGCATGCTGGTATACATCAGCTTTGTACAGACAACATTTACCTTTCTCGGTACGCAGGTTGCCAACCGTAAGTAAGTTGGATATTTGTGCATAAGCTTGAATGTTTGTAGGGAGCGCAAGCAGACTTGGGCCGTCCTGCAGATCAAGGCGACAGGCTGGTATAATACGAATGCCCTTTTTCTTTGCGGCAACATGTGCCCGTACCAAACCTGCAAATGTATTGCGATCGGTAATGGCTATTGCAGTATAGCCTAAGGCAGCAGCCTGCTCAACCATCTCTTCCGGATGCGAAGCCCCGCGCAGAAAGCTGAAGTTTGTAGTTACCTGTAATTCTATATAGCTCATGCCTTAATTCATTTATATACTATATATACTTACTAGCTTCTCAGGCTAGGCAAAGAATCCATGAATAAACCACTGGTAAACTTTCTCGTCATAATGCCCGAGGCGGAAAATCCAGTAGCGGTTGCCTGCCGCATCTTCTACTCGATAGTAATCGCGATGCTGGCCCTGCTGCAGCCACCATTCCTGCTCGATCCGTTCCGGACCATCTGCTTTTACGATGTTTACTATCTTCCCCTTATACCTGAAAAGCATAGGCGGATAATCGGGGATAAGAGCTGTTACATCTATGCGCTCCGGTATTCTCAATAGTTGCAACGGACGAGGGTTATCCAGCCATACCGTTGTGGGTTTCTCCTGTAACGATGTTGCTTCTTTGAATGATCGCTCAGGCCAGTAATGTTCATCCGGCAGGTAGCGATGTATAGCCTGTATACCAATCTTGTTGGCAAAGCGATCGATGAGTTCTGCCAGGCGTACATCTTCCAGTCCGCCAACACCTTGCCACATAGCTTCCTGCTGTGGAAAGTGATCTTCTACAACCGGTGCTTCAAGTATAAATAACTCAATACCCAATGCCGGTTCTATCGTTGATAGCTTCAGTTCAAACAACCTGAACAAATGTTCTATATGATAGGAGGGAAGGTGCGTACCTATATTTACCTGTTCTGTTTTTCCATCTACACGGTAACATTTAAATATAGCTTTGCGGAGTCCTTTTTGTTCCTGCTGTAAGCGTGTACAAAGTTTTTCCAGTAATTGCTGTAATGCGATTGCTATACCGGGTGCAGTTGCTATCGGCTCCAGGCATGGCAGGCGTTCATGATAAGGCTCCGGGATTTCTATAGGGTGAAGCTGTTCATCTTGTTGTCCTAATGCCTGTGCTAACCGCATCATGAAATGATTGCCAAAACGCCTGCGCAAAGATGTGCGCGGCATGCGAATGAATTGCCTTACCTGGTGAAGCCCAAGTTTATGCAACCGCTCTATTACTTCAGGTTCGAGACGAAGCGCCTGCGGTGGTAAATGCATAAGCGCATCTATATGTTTACTTCGTTCAATAACGATACTGTTGCCGAAGCGTGCAGTGCCCCACGCTGTACCGATGGTATCTGCCATTGCTGCGTGTACATGATAGCCGCGCGTATGCAGCCTGGTAATGATACTTTGCAGGTAAGGTATATCTCCACCCCACAAATGTGGACAGCCGGTAACGTCAAGTATAAGTCCATCGGGAGGATCTGTAGCTACAACAGGAGTAAAGCGAATACACCACTCGGCTAATCGGTTTAATAATTTATTCGCGAGGTCTGGTTTATCATCTGACACTTGCAATGAAGGTATCATAGCACGTGCATCGGCCAGTACCATGCCGCGTGTTATACCCTGCTGTTCTGCTAAAGCATTGGCAGCAGTAATAATCATGCGGCCGTGCTCACTGGTGCGCAATACAAATGGAAATGTTTTTAGTTGTGGTTGGTGGAGGGTAAACCAGTCGGTAGTCAGATACCGGAACCAGATGGAAACATAACGCCTTGCCATAACATCATCCCGCCTGTTGTTGTGTTTGTTGTATTGTAAATACAGGTTGATATACCGGTGCAAAGCGTCCGTCTTTCCATTGTATATCCCATGCTCCGGGTTTACCGTTACGTATGCGTTGCAGGTGTACGTGCCATTTTGGAAAGCCTATACCCGGAAGGTTATCATCTTCATTCGTACTGGGCAGCGGAGATATATACCATCGTGATATACAAGCTGTAGTACCGATAGCACGTGGTTGATTACGCAGCAGAAAACCTGTCACCTGACTTTCTTCTACGGCCAGTTGAAGACGTCTTGAGTGTGTGAAGCTCATGTTTGGAAGTTCACCCACTACTGCGGTAAGTGCGCTGCATTTGAGGGCTTCGTCCAATACCCACAGCGCGTCTTTTTCTTTTTGGACATCAATGAAAATAAACCGGTCAGGATTCAGTCCAAAACTTTTCAGTGCCGGAGGAAACAGCATGCGCGAAGGACTTATCCAAAGCACAGCTCCGTTACTTCCCATGAGTATATTTAACAGTCCACTCAGAAAACCAAGGGTAGCGGCTGTCTCCTCCGGCTTTGCAGATACAAATTCGTGCATGGCGCCAAGCGGAAACGTTGCGTTTGGAAAAGCATATTTTAAAGGTCCTAAACCAGAGTCCAAAACCGTATTCTGAACAGTCTTAAAACCCTGAAGGCGAAGAATATCGGCCTGCAGTCCCGCGAAAATATCGGCTTTTTGTTGAGACACTTTTGTAGCTGGTTGTCTCTGCAAAGTTACAATAAACTAATTTAATTAGTTTTGTTTCTAATATTTTTAGTTTAAAAATTTTATGTATATTATTCTTCCTTCAGAGAAAACAGGTCACTATTAAGATATTATTTCTACATAACCTTCAGTTCCTTGCACGCGAATTTGTTGTCCGTCCTTTATCAGTTTAGTAGCATTCTCTATTCCGACAACAGCTGGTAAACCATACTCGCGCGCGATAACAGCTCCATGCGTCATCAGTCCGCCAACTTCGGTAACGAGACCTTTTATGGATACAAACAGCGGTGTCCAACTGGGATCAGTAAAGGAAGTGACAAGTATATCTCCATCTTCCAGGTCAGCATCTTCCATTGTCAGAATGACACGCGCTCGTCCTTCAATAACTCCGGAAGAAACGGGCAAACCTATAATTGCTTCGGCCGGAAGATCTTCACGCTTGTATTTACCTGTAATAATTTCACCATCCGATGTGATAACGCGTGGGGGAGTCAGCTTCTCATATAATGTATACTCTTCTTTTCGATTGCTGATAATCTGATAGTCCAGTGTATTGGTGCGCACAACTTCATGGAATTCTTCAAATGTGAGATAGTATATATCTTCTTTATCATGAATAACGTTCGCATGTACCAGCTGTTCTGCTTCCCGCATTAACGCCTGCTTATACAGGAAGTAACGACTTACCATACTATATTTTGGATATTCGCGATAGCCGATGAGATTCCGGACGAGATCAATCATTCGTTTTGTCTCTCTAACCTTTTGTTCACCATCCGGTAATTGTTTTAATCGATCCAGCAGTTCTTTCTCCTTTTTCAGAGCTTCGTGTAGTCCCTGCTGAAATTTTTGCTTGCTGGCACCGGGTTCAAAATTTTTGATGTTACTCAGAATGATTGGGACAAGTGTAGCCGGCCTTTCGCTCCAGCGTGTTTTCGTAATGTCGATTTCCCCGACACATCGCATTCCATATTTGCTGAGGTAAGTATATATAGCGTCCCGGGTTTCCTGTCCACCTTTGAATTGAATGAGTTCCTCCAGGAAATTTTCATCTTTAACTCGCTGTAAATAATCAATCACTTCAGGATAAGGACGAATCACATCCGCTACATCCAATAGTGCAAGTCCCATTTCAGAAGTAACATTGTTGGATACCGATTGCGAAATTATATCGGCTGCATTTTTTTCGCCTAACCATTCGTTCATTTTTTCATTGATCCAGGATGAGGCATTCAAAGCCGTCATGATAACAGCAAAACTTTGCGGATAAGATAAACCCTCTTTGAGTCGTTGAATGTCTTCTATAATAAAATCAAACAGCGCTGGTCCTGATTTTGACTGAATGTTCTGTTTTAATTCTGCTATGGATGCTTCACTACGCCTGATCAAATCAGAAACAACGGTCGGATCATAGTCGTTTAGTGTTTTGAAATCGCGAGGTGGTATATCTTTATTGGAACGCTGGTCTTTCCTCTCATCCTGACTTTCGGGAGGTAATGCTTTGATAAAGTCTCCGCGATCGATAATGGTAGTCAATGCGTCCTTTATAAGCGGATCGGATTTTCCCAGGACATCAAGTATAGTTTCTCTTCCGGCAGGTGAAGCCAGCATCGGTGTAATATCAACAAACAATCTTCCNNGCCGTCATCATTTGTTGATGACCAACGGATACGTAGACATGATTTTCCGAATCATTCGCTTCAGGGATCGGATATAGCGTGGTGATCGGTCTGCTCTGGACAATATATACTGTATCATCCGCGAGACACCATTCTATATCCTGCGGGCAGCCGAAATGTTTTTCGATCTTTCTGCCCATGTGCTCAAGCTGTAAGATCTGTTCATCAATCAGCGCTTGTTTATTCTGTTTTTCCGGTTCGATCTCTTGTGTTTTCGTGCCGCCTTCTTTTAAGCTATATATAGCGATCTTTTTGCCGGATATCTTCTTATCGGTAATTTTCCCGTTGACTACCTTATAGATATCCGGATTCACAAGACCGGAGACTAAAGCTTCTCCAAGTCCAAAGCTGGCGTCAATGGATAATACTTTTCTGTTGGACGTGACCGGGTCGGCTGTAAACAAAATTCCTGCTGCCTGTGGAAATACCATTCTCTGTACAACGACAGATAAATATACTTTATGATGATCGAAACCGTTTTGCATTCGGTATATAATTGCACGATCCGTAAACAGCGAAGCCCAGCATTTGCTGATATACTTTAGGATTGATTCCTTTCCGATAATATTCAAGTATGTATCCTGCTGCCCGGCAAAGGAGGCAGTTGGTAAATCTTCTGCCGTGGCGCTGGAGCGAACAGCATAAGCATCCGTTTCTCCAAGTTGTTTAAGATACAGGGTAATCTCATCATGGATGCTTTTCGGTATCGCTATATCTTCGATCACCTTTCTTATTTTTGCGCTGGCCTCTGCAATACCTTTTCTGTTATCAATACTCAGGTTGTCCAATTGTTCCAGCAGAGAATTGAACGCGTTACTGGTTGCAATGATTTCTTTATATACTTCTGTCGTAACACAGAAACCCGCCGGTACTTGTATCCCCTCAATCGTAGATAGTTCTGCGAGGTTGGCACCTTTGCCACCAACCAGGGTAATTCTGTGCTGATAGCTATCAGAGGCTGTTGGAGATGCTTTATAGATTTCCCGGAAGCCTAGTATATATGAACTCATATTTTTCATCTGCGTTCGTTTTAGCGTTATTTATTGTTGAGCTTACTGGTAGTCTCATTCATTATTTCGATCGCTTTGGAAAGGTAGGTTTCAAGAATTTTGATATCCTTGTTTGAGAAGGAGGCAATAAGTTGTTCTGACTTGCTTCGAAATTCTTTATAGAGTGGTTCGAANNAATGGCACCAGTGGTCAGGCCAGTTAATTCCGAAAGTTCGCCTGCCGTCATCTGGCCCTTTTCTATTAAGAATCCCAGGTATTTGTGATCGGTTCCCGTGAGTCCTGCTTGGCGTGCCACAGCTTCGTGCATCTGAATAGAAGTATAGGAATGCAGCTGGTTCAGTCTTCTTATTCGCGTGATAACTTCTTTATCCATTTATCTTATTTTCTAAATATCTTAGTTACTAAGATAATTGGTTTAGGCGAATTATCCAAAACCTGACGATTCATTTACCTTACTATAAACATTGCTGTAATTAATTCCGGCATAAAAGAAGTATGCTCCACTCAAAAAAAAGGAATTATTTTAGACGCCAGCGGGTTTACCTTTTATATAACACTATTTATTATGGACACCTCATATACTCCTGTCTCGTACGATTTTCGTGAAGTAATAACTGAAGAGATCGCTAAACAAACTTCCGGAAAGATCTTTTACTGGAATGCCAGTCAGGCTGTTGACGAAGCTATAGGACAGGTATTGAAACTTGAAGATATTTCCGGGAAGGGTATGTTCATTACACTTGACTCCGGGGTGCAACTTCGTATCGATCGTATCATAACCTTGTTCGGCAAGCCCGGGGCTGCATTTGATGAATATGATTCATTTGCTAACCAATGCCTGGCTTGCACGGCAGGTGTGCCACTCTGATTCAATTTAGTGCATAATATTTCTTAGAAGACCGGGAATGTATCACGATCTTTTCTTTTTAAGACCGGACTTCGAAAGGTTGTATAGTATATATTCGGACGTGCTATACGTTCGATACGGTTAACCATACTGTACTGTTGCTTCGTTGGTGTTGTCAATAAATGTCTATTTTAGCACCAAAGTTTACAATGGAAACAGATAAAATGACTTCCCGGCTGGAGGCCTTCAGTGATGGTGTTTTTGGTTTTGCGATCACACTTCTTGTTCTTGATATTCACGTTCCATCCGTTACAGGCAGCGAGTCGTTGTTTCATTTACTGGCGGCTGACTGGGCTACCTATATAGCTTTTCTGATTGGCTTCTTTACAATCCTGATCTGCTGGATCAATCACCATTTCATGTTCAGTTATATCCATAAGGGTAATAGCAAATTATTACTGCTTAACGGTTTCAAGTTGCTCGTAGTAACGTTTACACCTTTTGCTACAGCTTTATTGTCAAAGTATGTGAACACCGATCAACAGGAAACAGCTGTTAACGTTTATACTTTCAATTTTGCATTGATGGGCTTATCAATGTTTGGTGTTTGGGTATATGGTTTCCGTTCCGGATTTTTGAAAGATGAGCCGCATGTTGTATTGAAAACGATTAGCCGGTACTATTTTCTGGCTGCAATCCTCTCGATGTCGATATTTATACTTTCGTTTGTAAATGTATGGTTGTGTCTCGGGCTATCCGGTGTCATGTTTATAATTTTCCTTTTTCCTGAGCAGGCAGTAAGCTATGTTTCCCGCGTTCGTGTTACTTCGAAGGGATGAGCTTAAAGTATATCTGGAGTACGTGATGAAATAGATGTGCTAAATATTTTTTGGCTACGAGAAAAGGCGATTCAGCTACGTCTGTTTTTTGACGGTTACGGATTTTTGTAACCTCAAAACAAACAGAAAAAATGAAAATAGTAATCACAGGTTCTTTAGGGAACATCAGTAAACCACTTGCCCAGGTGTTGGTACAGAAAGGACATTCTGTAACGGTTATCAGCAGCAAGGCAGAACGGAAGAAAGACATTGAGGCCATCGGTGCAGCAGCGGCTATCGGTACCATGAGCGATGCCGGCTTTCTCGCAGACACGTTTGAAGGCGCAGATATAGTATATGTGATGGAAGCGATCGGCTATCACAGTTTCTTTGATCATGCACTGGATATAATGTCGGAGATCAGGAAGATCGTTACCAGTTATAAACAAGCTATTCTGCAGTCAGGAATAAAACGCGTGGTGCATCTCAGCAGTATCGGTGCGCATACCGACAAAGGCAATGGTATACTGGCCTTTCATTATATTGCCGAAAATATTTTGAGAGAACTGCCGGATGATGTATCGATCAAATTTATGCGTCCGGTTGGTTTCTATTATAATATGTTTGCGTACATACAAACGATTAATAAGCAAGGTGCTATTGTTGCCAATTATGGAGGCGATGACAGGGAGCCCTGGGTTTCGCCACTGGATATAGCCGCTACGATTGCAGAGGAAATGGAGGCACCATTTATAGGAAGAACCATTCGATATATAGCAAGCGATGAAGTATCTCCGAATGAAGTGACAACCATTTTAGGAGAGGCGATCGGAAAAACGGATTTGGCCTGGCTAACAATTTCAGATCAGCAACTACTGGATGGTTTGATAGCAGCCGGTATGAATCCACATACTGCGAAAGGATTTATGGAGATGAATGCTTCCAGACGCGGTGGTATATTGTACCAGGATTATGATCGCCATAGGCCAACGCTGGGTGCGGTTAAGCTTAAAGACTTTGCAAAAGATTTTGCAGCTGCTTATAGTCATCAATAAAAAGAATGCATTATACGGATATGGCTGCGGGTAAACCATACAGAATAAAAACAATAAGTGAGTTTCATCAACTAAGAGGCTTGCCCAAACCGGAGCATCCGTTGGTAAGTGTAGTGGATTATTCTGCGATCAGACATTCATCCGAGTTTAATGTGACTAGTTGGACACTTGATTTCTATTCTATATCGCTGAAAAGAAATTCTGCTGCGAAAATCAAATACGGACAGCAGGAGTACGACTTTGACGAAGGGGTTATGTTTTTTATGGCACCGGGCCAGGTGTTCAGAGTAGAGATAAACGACAACATTCCTGTAATACATTCCGGGTGGATGTTATTGATTCATCCGGACTTTTTATGGAATACATCGTTGGCTAAAACAATAAAGAAATACGAGTACTTTGATTACTCGGTAAATGAAGCGTTGTTCCTTTCGGAGAAGGAGGAAGAAACACTTTACAATATTATTCAAAACATCTGGCAAGAGTATCATTCCAACATTGACAAGTTCAGTCAGGACATTATTATTTCACAGATTGAGACTTTGCTGAATTACGGAGAGCGGTTTTACCATCGGCAATTCATCACGCGTAAAAAGTCCAATCACCAGGTGCTTGATCAGCTGGAGAAATTGCTTGCTGATTATTTCGATCACGAAGACCTGATGAAGAGTGGATTGCCAACGGTTAAATATATATCTGATAAATTAAATATATCACCTAACTATCTGCGCGGCTTACTGAAGGTGTTGACCGGGCAAAATACACAGCAGCATATTCACAACAAGCTCATTGAAATAGCGAAAGAAAAGCTTTCAACAACTGATCTGTCGATAAGTGAAATCGCTTATGCGCTGGGCTTTGAACATCCGCAATCTTTCAGCAAATTATTCAAGACTAAAACCAATCTCTCACCGGTGGAATTCAGACAGTCGTTTAACGATAACTAAATAACCGATCATCAGTGACAAACTTTGGTCGATCGGTTTAGTCAGCATCCCATCCGTCCGTATCATCCACAGACTTCATAATTATTTCTCGGTATTGTGCTAAAAGTCTTTCGCGCAAACCGTCTTCTCTGGTATAACCGGAAACTTTGACGAGGTCTTTGCTGGAATATTTGTTTGTAATAGGAGGTGTCATGCAACTAACATTCATGCCGACTCGTTGCATGGCATTTGTGCTGTTGCTAAACAAGTTACCATCAGGTGATTGACCGCACACTTCGTACGTTCTTTTGGTATCGTCTTTCATGATCAGCCAACAACCTGTATACATGGATCTGAATTTTAAAGTTAAAGAACGACAAAGATATGAATTCACCGTGTATTTGCATTTGAAATGACAGAGGATGTTATCTTACTGTTAAAAATCGTTTTAACGGTAAGGCCGATAGTATATATGTATAGATTGTAGATGAATATTCCCGCAATACTTCAGGCAACAGAAGCGTAACTGGTGCAACATGGATACGTGTGACTGTGCGAAGAAAGTACTTGAATACTGGTATAGAAAACAAAATATCTTAATCAGCGTTTGATCTCAGATATATATTCCGTGAGCAGGAACGGATGCCTTTGAAGATCATTCGAAGTAAAGATATTATATGCAGAAAAAATTCAATTTAAAGTCTTTCAATCTGTTCGAGTTTCTGAAACACCAGAATGCTCATAACTTCAACCTCCCATTCTTTTTAGCCGATCGGCATACCTATCAAAATGCACACGTCAGTTTTCCCTTTCGAACATTTGCGTATGGATTGGGTATAACGTATACCGGTAAAGGCGAGGTGTTTAAAATAGGCAGCACTGATTACTCACTCAAAGCGCGATGTCTCACAACCGTTGGCCCCGGCATGGTTTGTCAATGGACGGGTAATTATACTGCAGAACATGACACGGTTTACTTTACTGAAGAGTTATTCGGAGGTATGAAGTCGAAGTCATTTTTACATTCACTGCACTTCTTCTTCCACGGAGGTAATCATGTGATCGAATTAACAGACGAGCAGGTAAAAAAGATCAGGTCGTTGTTTGATTTACTCAAAGTATTAAAGGACGATGAAGATGCTATACCCGGCATTGTTCATTCTCTGTTGATGTTGGCAAATTCATTTCATTCGGCTCAATGTCACAAACCTAAAAATGCAAGTGTATCGAGGAAAGAAGAGATCGTGCATCAGTTTAGGAAACTGGTGGCGGAGCATTTTGCCGAGCACAAAGAAGTTGCCTATTATGCTACACATTTAAACATCACACCGAAATATCTAAGCGAAGTGTTGCAGGCCGAATTGGGAAAATCAGCAAAAGTCTTTATCGATGAATTTGTAATGATGGAAGCCAGGAGCCTGCTGAAGCAAACATCGATGTCTATACAGGAGATCTGTCATTGGCTTGGCTTTGAAGACGCTTCTCATTTCACCAAGTCCTTTAAAAAACTGGTGAAATATACTCCGACTGAATACCGTAAAGGTTAATACAGCATTATATAGCAGGGAAGGAGCAAAACCGAAGTTTATACCATTTCTTCCGACATGTGCTCTATCCATATACTGTTTGGAACAATAGTTTTGTTTATACCAAACAACAAACGTTATGAACAAATTGTATAGTGTCATTGTCGCACTACTCATGTTAAACATTACCAATTCGTATTCACAAACTAAAAAGTTGCCATCCATGAAAAACGTAACAGAATTTAAAGTAACAGTTTCTCAACAGGTGCTGGATGATTTGAAAAACCGCTTGCAAAATACACGCTGGCCGGGCGAGTCTGAAGGATCAGGCTGGAATTTTGGGACAAGCGAGTCTTATCTGAAAGACCTGGTTCGCTATTGGGGTAAGGATTATGACTGGCGTAAACAGGAAGCAGCTCTTAACCAGTATCCACAATATATAGCGGATGTGAAGGGAGTAAAAATTCATTTTCAATACATCAAAGGAAAAGGTAAAAATGCAAAGCCGCTTATACTGACACACGGCTGGCCTGATAGTTACTATCGCTTTCATAAAATTATACCGCTGCTGACGGAAGGTGAACAGAGTTTTGACCTGGTGATACCATCGATTCCCGGGTTCGGTTTTTCAGATAAAGTTGCTATAAGCAGTGAAGCCGTTGCTGACTTATGGAAAGTGTTAATGACGGAAAACCTGGGCTATGAAAAATTCTATGCTGCCGGTGGCGATATAGGAATGAGCGTAACAAAAGCATTGGCTTCAAAATATACCGATGTAGTGGCCGGCGTACATTTCACCGATATAGGTTATCCGATGGGACAGGAAGACCCTTCTACGATGACCGAAGCTGAAAAACAATTTGCACAGTTTGTACAGCAGTGGTGGTATGCAGAAGGCGCGTACGCCATGGTACATGCTACCAAACCACAATCATTGGCGTATGGGCTGAACGATTCACCGGCAGCGCTTGCAGGCTGGATGTTGAGTTTCGTTAATGCAGGCGCCACACCGGATATAATCGAATCAGCATTTGGAAGCAAGGATGAATTGCTTACTAACATCATGATCTATTGGGTAACACAGACCATTGGCACTTCGATGAGGATGTATAAAGTAGACGCCATGGCGCAATGGAGTGGCCAACCACCGCTGAAGAAAAGTAATGTACCAGCCGGTATAGCGTTGTTCCCAAGAGAAGCGCAGTTTCCAAAGGAGTGGGCCGAGCGTTTTGTAAATGTAGTAAGCTTCAAAAAAATGAAAGAAGGCGGGCATTTCGCAGCCATCGAGGCACCAAAGGTCTTTGCCGATGAACTGAGAAGTTTTTTTTATAGTATAAAATAATAGAAGGATACGGTATTAAATTAAACCTTAGGGTACATATATACCCTAAGGTTTATCTTTGTTGCGTTAAACTGGAAATGAGACACCTGTTATGTCTTCCAGTACGGCCAGTAATTTTTCCTGTAAAGTCACATCGCTGGCAATCGGATTATAACTCCTTTCTTTCTGGTGGAAGAAATACCGGCCGCTTACTGTTGCGCGTTCATCGTTACTCACTGCCAACCAGGTTTGCGTTTCATATCCTTTTTGCAAATCATCCGGAGCATTTCTTCCTCCCATTTTTGTGGGCACCCACCCGGGATCAATGGCGTTCGCGTAAACGTCAGGCCATTGACGTGCCGCGGCTAATGCAAGCATCACTACATGGAGTTTTGAATCGGAGTAACTGATGCGATCTGTATTTTCTTTAAAATACTCAAGGCGCGGTTGACCATGAAGGTGCATGCCGGAGCTCAGGTATATTAAACGTTTCGGTTTGTGTATTAAACTGGTAAGTATATAGGGAGCCACTGTGTTCACTGCGAATATTACCTTTGCCGAAGTTTGATAAACACCTGCATTGTGAATGATAGCATCGAATATACCTAATGCATTCACTTGTGCAGCAAGATCTTTTGTTTCCTCTATGTTTGTCAGATCTGCTGTCAATACATTTTGCGCTGCCGGTATTTTCTTTAGCCCGTCCTGGGCACGTGCTGCGTTACGCGCGTGTAAAACAACTTCGTGTCCTTCCTCAATGAGTAATTTTGCAGACATGTATCCCAGGCCATCTGCCGATCCTGTAATAAATATTCTGGCCATGAGCCTTTAGTCTTTGTACTTTAAATTTTAATCGGATAGAGGAGGATATAAGTCAATCAATGGTAACTATACTTTTTTAAGCGCATATAAAGTATACTAGCGATTGGTAACCTTATCAAGGTATATATACCGGTCACGGTTCTTTTCAACTTCCAGTTTTGTGTTCACATCAATGTTGATATACTGCACTTTTCCATCGGCTGTAACGGTTGGCCAATGGGGGAGACCGGCTCCATTCGGATTGCCGGTTTTGATGAAATTAGCAAAGTACTCCTGCATCAGTTTGGAAACTTTATAGTCATCCGGAGTCCAGTCATATACTTTATTCGTTGCCAGATTGCCCATCGCGTATTCTATCTCTGCCGAGTGGACAGCGCGTTTGTCAGCTTGTCTTTTAACGGGAGCTGCATTGGCAGAATCCTTTACTATACCACCCGCCAATCCTGCGGAAGCATTACCTACGGCTGCAGACATGGGTGGACGCGGACGTGAGTATAGATAGCGATATACTGGTTTCCCGGTTTTAGTTTGCACATCAATCCACTTCCAGGTACTGAAGCCAATAAACTTGTCACCGGCCAGGTCAGTAGCAACCTGTTCTACATCGGCATCTGAATTTGGTTTATATACCTTCAGAAGCTCACTGGCCTGGTCAGGGTATGCACGTTGAACAGCTTTGGTATAATTCTCTATCGTCAGTGGTTGCTCGCCCAGTAATACACGATAGGTCATCTCTTCCGAATTCCATCCCGCTAACAAGGGCACTTGAGCCTGCTCACCTTTTTCGAAAATCTCAAGCGGATGTTTGGGAAAGAAGTATCCGTCAATCGTAATGATCTGAAACCGGAACGGATTACCTTCCATCGATGATTGAAGTAATTTCTCTGCAGGAATTGCACGAAGCTCTTCAAGTGATTTTGCATGTATACTATTCGCGAACTCAACGCCAGTCTGTTCAGCTTTTGAAAGAGGCGTGGAGGGAATCGTGCCGAGCATGGAACCACTTTCACCAATGGCCTGCGCAAATAAATTCTTCGACAGCGGAGATGCCATCAGGGCATTGACTGAAATTGATCCTGCCGATTCGCCCGCTATTGTTACGCGTTTCGGATCACCACCAAATGCCGCTATATTTTCCTGTACCCATTTCAATGCAGCTACCTGGTCGAGCATTCCATAATTTCCGGAAGCATGATGGGGCGATTCCTTCGTCAGTTCAGGATGTACCATGTGACCGAAAATACCTAACCTGTAATTTACAGTAAGTGCTACTATTCCTTTGGCCGCCATGCTAGCACCATCATATCGGGCTTCAGAACCATCACCTGCTACAAAGCCGCCTCCATAGAAATATACCAGTACGGGTAAATTCTTTTTCTTCGAGTCGGGTGTCCATACATTCAGAT
The DNA here is from genome assembly GCA_002432545.1 of Flammeovirgaceae bacterium UBA5867. Lineage (GTDB taxonomy): Bacteria > Bacteroidota > Bacteroidia > Cytophagales > Cyclobacteriaceae > Ohtaekwangia. Next base: position 24,390 of record DJFR01000056.1, read on the forward strand.
ACAGACAATCTTCACTCATCCTCGGAGCGCGAAATGCCATGTCTCCGAATACATTGGTCTGCATAGCCGTTGGTCCGAATTCTTTTGCATTGCGAACGCCTGTCCAATTTGTAACAGGCTGTGGTTCGCGCCATCTTAATTTACCTACAGGCGGTGCAGCAAACGGAATACCTTTAAAAGATTGTACGCCATTTTCAACGCTCCCCTGTAGTTGTCCATTTTTGATTTTTACAACCGGAGAATTTGTTTGTGCGTACGCGGAGGAGAGCATAAGAAATAATACTGTGCTAAAGATGAAATATAGTCTCATAAAGATACAAGTTGTATTACTGGATTGATTTATACTGATCGTCTGTAACAGGCTCTAACCAATCCACAATACCTTTCTGTGTATTGGTGTTCACGGCAATGTGGGTCATCGATGAATTCGCGGTAGCACCATGCCAATGTACCACGTCAGGAGCAATGGTAATGACATCACCTTTGCGAATGATCTGTGCGGCTTTTCCTTTTTCCTGGTAATACCCTGTGCCATCGGTAATGATCAGTATCTGACCTCCGGGATGTGTGTGCCAGTTGTTTCTCGCTCCTGGTTCAAATACAACATTGCCAATCTGTGTATTGAAAACCGGATCGCTTGCAACCAGCTTTTTTATCCAGGCATTGCCCATGAAATAATCAGCAGGTGCTTTATCACCTTGTGTGAAGATTGATTCTGTATTTTCAGCGTTGCTCATAATCATTGTTTAAATTGTAAAGATATATATTCCGTATGCGGGCCGTTTTTCGGAACAATATATACCGGTAGCATATTGTTGTCTCGCGATGCACTGTGCCAATGTANNTTTAATCTGTCCTAACGATGCATGTCAAGCGTCTCCCGCTACGAATTGACGACTTGAGTCCAGCGAAAAGTGTTTGAAAATCTTAATAATTGATTTGTTTATTATTATCGATAGGGGAGTGATTGTTCTACTTTTATACCAGGTATCATTAATAAGAAGAAAAGCGATGAAGTATTTGTTGATCATCCTCATCTATATATCGCTGTTACCGACAGAACCAGCTGGTAACAGGAACGTTCCGAAACCAGGGCGTGTAGATAGCAAGGAAAGCAACATAGACGGAAACAATACTCTTATGACAAGCTCAATCAAAATTAAAGTTGGTGACAAGATTTTTGCAGCCACGCTATTGGACAACGCAACTGCTACTACGTTCAGAGCCATGTTGCCGCTCACGATACCTATGACTGAGCTGAATGGAAATGAGAAGTATTTCCGACTGGCAAATAGTCTCCCGGTGAATGCATCCAATCCGGGTACGATCAACGCAGGAGATCTGATGTTGTGGGATACCCATACCGTTGTGCTGTTTTATAAAAGCTTTTCTACATCCTATACCTATACAAAGATCGGGAAGATTGATAATCCAACCGGTCTTGCTGCAGCATTAGACGATGGCAACGTGACGGTTACTTTTGAACGTTAATAAACGAAGTATATATACGTAAATATGAAGCAGAACAATACGGATATCTTTGATAGAATGCTTGCCGGAGGTATAATCCGAAATGACGATCCTCAAATGGCTGAGGCCTGGAAAGTTGTTTTTCGAACCATACAATTATCAGCAGTACTTAACAGCGCTACCGATGTTGACCAGATACGTGCACAGTTGAGTGAAATTACCGGAAGTGAAATTGATATGAGCACTACGATATTTATACCTTTTTATACAAATTTTGGTAAGCACATCACAATTGGCAAAAATGTATTTATCAACCATGCCTGCAGTTTCCTGGATATGGGCGGAATAACGATTGAAGATGATGTATTGATTGGCCCGAAAGTAAATCTGATCACGGAAAATCATCCGGTAGATCCGTTGAGCAGAAAGCAACTTGATCTGAAGTCTGTCGTTATAAAACGAAATGTGTGGATAGGGGCGGGAGCCACTATATTACCCGGTGTAACGGTTGGCGAAAAATCAATTGTAGCAGCCGGTGCCGTGGTGAATAAAGATGTGCCGGCCAATACAATTGTGGGTGGGGTGCCTGCAAAAATTATCAAGACAATTGTATGAATGCGCTATACATGTATTTAAAAAATGGAAGCGTGTTTTTTATGATAGTGACATTACTCTCATAAGAAATATTAGAGTAACTTAGGGCCAATATATAGCTTAAGTATAAGTAAATTATTATGAAGGTCTCTATCCTCACACTTCTGACGTTATTAAGTTTGACCGTCAATGCCCAATACCAGATTAGTACAAAAGAAAAGCGAAACGACTGTTATGTAAATCCCATTTTCAGAGGAGACTACCCGGATCCAAGTATATTGCGCGATGGGAGTGATTACTATATCGTTCACTCATCTTTTGAATATTATCCGGGTTTAATGATATGGCATTCCAAAGACCTGATCAATTGGACACCCGTTACGAATGCATTGCATAAATATGTAGGCGCAGTCTGGGCACCGGATCTCGTGAAGTATAAGAACAAATACTATATATACTTTCCCGCTAACAATACTAACTATGTAGTTACTGCCAATTCAATTCAGGGGCCCTGGAGTGAACCTGTTGATTTGAAGATAGGGAACATTGATCCGGGACACGTTACGGATACAAAAGGCAAACGGTATTTATACTTCAGCAGCGGTGGTTATGTGCCGTTGTCCGATGATGGTCTTTCTGTTTCGGGTGAGTTCAAACATACCTATAACGGCTGGCCTATACCACGCGATTGGACCATTGAGTGCTTCTGCATGGAGGGACCGAAAATTACAAAGCGAGGAGAGTATTATTATCTGACGGTTGCCGAAGGTGGTACTGCCGGCCCTGCCACTAGTCACATGATAATTTCAGCACGTTCTAAATCTCCTTTGGGACCGTGGGAAAATTCACCGCACAATCCGATCATCAGGACCAACAGCAGTTCTGAAAAATGGTGGTCGCAAGGACATGGTACATTGGTTGATGATGCCGCAGGGAACTGGTGGATGGTATATCATGGCTATGAAAACGGATTCTACAATATGGGACGACAAACGCTACTTAAGCCTGTAGAGTGGACGAAAGATGGCTGGTATAAAATTGCAGCGGATAAGAATGTAAATACAAATGCAGTTGACTGCATTGCCAAACCGGCTGGCACTGCATTGCCGGATGTATTTTCATTAAGCGATAAATTTGACGGGCCGAAGTTAAAGACTCACTGGAAGTTTTATAGTGAATACGATACGTCACGCTTTCGCTTTGTTGATAAGAGTTTAGCGATTAAAGCAAAGGGAAACGGTGTGCCGGATAGTGGCCCGCTGGTATGTGTACCTTCCGATCACTCCTATATAGTGCAGGTAGAGTTAGCCATCGAAGGTGATGCCGTGGGAGGGTTGGTGATCTTCTATAACAACATTGCTTACTCCGGTATACTGGCGGATAAAGAAAATATCCTGACCAACTTTAAGGGCTGGCAATTTCCAACAGAGAAGAAAGTAATTCAGAGACACGTAACGCTCCGTCTTCGGAACATTAATAATACAGTCGATATGTACTATAGTACGGATGGAGAGAAGTGGACTAAAACAGAGAATTCATTTGAAGTTTCCTCGTACAATCACAATGCCCTGGGAGGCTTTCTCGGGCTGCGGGTTGGTCTCTGTTCTATCGGCAAAGGAGAAGTGAAGTTTAAGAATTTCATATATCAGCAACTCAATTGAAAGCGATTTACTGATCATTGTAAATTTGAATAATAAAAAAGCGTTTAGTCATACGTAGCCATGTGTGATTAAACGCTTTTTCTATAATGTAAAACAAGTTCCGTAAATTTTAGCGTTTTGTTTGAATAGATTAATTTATTGTTTGATTCCCATATTTTTTACAGATTAATACAAGATAGATTTGTTTTTACATCAACTGAATATAACTGCAATCATTCGGTTGTCATCCGTAGTTGATGGATAAAAATGAAACATCATTCTGCCCGCTTTTCGAATTCCCGTGATAACCTAGAGCTGAAGGGCTTCAAGGTATATAAAATACAATCGCACGGAAATATAGTACAGACTTATTGCGGGAGAGATTTCTATAAAGTATCGCTGCTATCCGGAAGGGGAGTTATTCAGTATTCAGATAAGAAGGTAAAGATTGATGGATCGGTTCTGGTTGTAGCTAAACCGGGTGTAACTATATCGTGGCGTATTAAACCGGTAAAAGCGAACGTTGGCTATATCTGTGCCTTCAACCCGGATTTCCTAAATGGCGAATGCTTCCAGTGGATCGAACGATCTCACCTGCTGTCTACACTGGAAGTTTCCGTGCTTGATCTGAGTCCAAAGGAAGATAGTTTTTTCCGTTCCTTATTTCAAAGAATGATTCAGGAACAAAATATAGTATATACCTTTAAAGGTGAGTTGGTCCGAAATCAAATCAATACGTTTATGCACGAGGCGTTGAAAAAGACTTCCCGTAAAGGCTTTAACCATTGCACCCCAGCCAGAACCAATGCTGCTGCTTTATACCTTGAACTTTCTGAAATGCAATTCCCTCCGAAAGGACAAGTTATCTTTCAGAATTAGAATACTTAAACAGGCGTAGGGTTGCAGAGATAGTTCCGATTTGCCTTTGCAAAGGATATATGCTTTTGTAATTGCTATACTATATATGAAAGCGATTGACGGATATGATGAAACAGCAACATCACGTCAATCGCTATGCACCTGCCACGTTATTGAATCTGATTTCTTCTTTTGATTTCCAGCTCCGTTGGATTTTCGAGTGCAAACGATCCGACTTCTACCTCGCCTTTCGGAATATAGGTTGTCATAATAACACCTGACTTCGACACGCTGTGGTTTACAAGCTGAAGACCACTGGCTAAACTACCAGCTTCGAACAGCCGTTTGCCTTGCCCGAGCACAACCGGAAATATCCATATATGAAATTCATCAACCAGGTTATTACGCTGCAAGGTCTGTAACAAATTGCCGCTTCCATGCACCTGGATGTCGATGCCATCCTGTTTCTTGAGATCGCGGAGTTGCTGTACTATATCTTTATTCAATAAGACAGTGTTCTGCCACGTTGGTGATGCAAGCGTGTGGGTAGCTACATACTTAACAGCCTTGTTGAATTTATCGGCCATCGGGTCATCTTTCAGAAAAGGCCAGTGTGCAGCAAAGATCTCGTAGGTTTTTCGGCCGAGTAAAAGATCAAAGGTAGATTCAGAAAAATCTCCCATTGTTTTTTCCATTACTTCGTCCCAATAGTTCACAGACCATCCGCCATGTTTAAAATTGTTAGCGCGGTCTTCTTCCGGGCCGCCTGGTCCTTGCATAACTCCGTCAAGCGTTGTGAAAGTGTTGCTTACGATTTTTCTCATACTTGTTTTTTGTTTGGGTTTACAATTGATCGTAACATTTGTTGATCGCATCAAACATAGAATTGCATCGCATCCAGGAATAGAACAAATCCGACAGCTATTTTAAAATTTCAGTATGCTCTTCCAAAAGGCCTTACCCGTTTCTGGTTGACCAACGCGGGATCAACAAGCCACACGTTCATCATGTTGTAGGTACCCTTCACCAGTATTTTACAATAGTCTGTTTTCGCAGTGAGCTCAAACGTAAACTTACTATCAGCAGCCTGTGCTGTTCCCACCGGTATATATTTATCATTTCCGCCTTTTTCAAAGTTATTGGTGGTTGTCATCCATATTTCGGCCTTTCCTTCGGAATCAACAGGTGTCCATGTCACAGTAACTTTTTTGCCATTGCGTGTAGACTTCAGGTTAGCGATCGATAACTTTCCGATAAACGGGATGCCGTCTGTTTCTTCCTGAACAGCAGCAGGCACAGTGATGTTCATGAAGCGCAGGATTGATGGTGCTATATCTACTACAGCAGGTTGTGCGAAAATTTTGTTTAATGGTTTTACATTGGTGACGATCCAGCCCAACCGCTCGCGATCAGATTGTCCGCCATGGTTCTTGCCTGTTTGGACATCTCTGCCGTGATCGGTTGTGATCACGATCATCCACTCTTCATGATAGAGTTTCATGCGTTGTTGAAGTGCATTCCATATCCGGCCAACCTGTGCATCGGCTTTCCTCACAGCATCGTTAAATTCCGGACTGTCTCCATACATGTGTCCCATGTCATCGGTATATTCGAGGTATACCCATGACAGGTCGGGGCCTTGCTCCAATATATACCTGCCTGCTTCGGTAGAAATTTGCTCGTCAATATTGAACATGAACTTTCGATCTTTGGTATGCGGAAAACGCACGGTGTCCAATTCAAGGCCATCATACGTATAGTCCAGTTTTATGCCTCCGGCCTCGGGCAGATTTTCCCCGACAAGCTTGGTGCGATTGTCAGTCCACGATGAAAATATAGCCGTCTTCAATTGAGGATTTACGGTTTCGGCAATTCTGAAAATATTCCAGTAATGATAGTTGGGAGCTTTGATGTCGTTGTCCCATACGTTGTGTTTATTAGACCAGGTTCCGGTAAGAACATGATTGTAACCCACAGCCGATATCGTTGGTGACTGATTGTAGCTGTCTCTCATTCCTCCCTGTATCGCACGTGTGTATCCGCCCTGAGCCGCGATCATATCCAGCACCGGTGTCTCTTCGCTCTCGATTACATCAGCAGGAATTCCGTCCAGTATAATAAATATGGCTTTTCGTTGCTGGGCATACGAGAAGAATGTGAGTATGAGACAGCAAGCTGTCACTATGGCTTTTCGCACGGAAGTCTTGTAGATGCAGGGCATGGCAATTGATGGGTGGTTATAATAACGAAGATACTAAACCGTACCGTTATTCAAATGACTGGTATAAAATCCGAAAAGCAATTGACAACGGGTTGGCTACCGGTTTGTCAAATCACATTAACTTTTTATTTCGAATGTTAAATTGATACTAACAAGATGTTCTCCTGGTGATTGAAGTAACTTGGTTTGTGAGAAAACTTCTCATGGTTCTTATAGCACAGATATATCAGGAAATGAACGGCAATTCAAAGGAAAACACGGAACCTTTTTCCGGCTCGCTGGCAGCAAATATTTTTCCGTTTTGTGATTCAATGATTTCTCTGGATATAGCAAGACCGAGCCCCGAGCCGCTGCTCGTTCCCGGAGCCTGAAAGAATTTTTCGAATAGACGATCCATATACTCGGGTGCTATACCGGTGCCAAAATCCTGAATTGAAAAACGGATGGTGTTTGCGTGTTGGCCGCAACGCATCACTATATTTCCGTGTTCATGGCTGTGACGAATAGCGTTGGTTAGAAAGTTGACAAGCACCCAGGTGGTCTTATCGTTGTCAGCCTGAATGGGAGGGATGTTGTCCTGCGCTTCAATCGCTATTGTAATATGTTTACGTTGTGCCTGTGTATTTACAGCATCTTTCGCGGCATGAAGCAGTGTTAACGGATCAACCGGTTTTATTTGGAGCCGGATGTTGCCCGTTTCAACTTGAGCGAGGTCGAGTAACTCGTGCGTAATTTTAGACAGTCGCGTAATTTCATCGCGCATGGTTATGGTCAGATTTTCCTGTTCATCGTTTAGTTCGCCAACGCGTTTGTCGAGCAGCAGTTTCGTACACATCTGCAGCGATGCTATAGGTGTTTTCAGTTCATGCGATATGGTGGCCATGAAATTTGTCTTGGCGAGATCGAGTTCCTTAAAAGGTGTTACGTTCTTGAGTAACAACACCTGACCAATCAGTGCTATATTTTTTTCCCCGGTAGGAGTATAGCGAACAATGATTGTCTCTTTTGCAAAGTAATTCTCTTTGCCTGCCACAACTATTTTGATCAGGTTACTTTCGCTGTCTTTAGAAGTTCCTTCGCGAATGAGATTCCGCAGTAAATCATTTTCCAGTGCTACATCCGGAGCATAGCGGCCCACTAATTTTTCTTTCGCTATATTTAAAAGTACCAGTGCCTGATCGTTGGCAAATATTACTTTCTTGTGATCATCAAGTCCGATGACCGGGTCGCGCATCAGGTTGATGATTGTTTCAATACGTCTCTTCTCAAAGATAGCGCGTGCTAAATTGCTGTGCTCATATTCATCCAGCTTCTCTGCCATTTGATTGAAAGCCTGCGCAAGTTCCTCGAATTCGTCATTGCGATCGAAATGTAATCGCTCTTCATAATTCTTATCGGCAATGGATTTAATACTGCTGGTGAGTTGTACGATCGGGTTGGCTATATAGCCCGGAAAGTTTACAATGAAGGTAAACGCCAGAATAGCAAATACCGAAAGCGTAACCACCACGTATGTTGAGACACGCGTGGCAGTTTCCTGGGCCACTATATTTTTACGTACAATCGCATTCATGTTGATCTCGTGAATGTTCAATGCTGCTTTCTGAAGCGTTCTGCTATATATACTGTCTGCGGGATTTGCACGGTATTTTTCAAAGGCCGCTCGTAGTAACAGCGTGGCATCGCGTTCGTTGGGCTCGGTTATGTTTGCTTCCTGGCGGAGTAAATTTACCTCGATTGAATCTATCGATCCCGCATCGTCATGATTAACCAGCTTGAGTATATTTTGCGTATACTCAAGCGTTTCATAGTTATTGCGAATGATGTTCTGTGTAGCCTGGGACAGCTCATGGAGGTAGTATAGCCCCATGCCACCAATGGCGAGAATAACGGCAAACAGGAATGCCACTCCCAGCGCTACTTTTGTTTTTATACTCATGACAGAATGATAAGGTCGGTCTCGGAGTTTGATAGTTTATTTAAAAGCTGGTTAAATGTATTGGTTTTCAAAATAACCTGCCACAAGTGAAAGTGAGGTTTGCCAATGCAAACGGTAGTGATTTGTTTTTCTTCTACAACTTTTACAATGGTGGCCGTTATATTTTTGTTTTTTACCTGCATTACCTCAGCACCCAGTTCGGTAGCCAGTTTGAGATTGTTGATCAGGTGCCGCTGTGCCGAGAGCTTGATGCGATTGGCATCTTCACGGGGTGTCTGCACATAGAGTACATACCATTTTGAATTATAGTAACTCGCGAGTCGCGCTGTTTTACGAATGATCATCCGCGCTATCTCGTGGTTGGAACTGATGCATGCGAGAAACCGTTCGTGACGCAGTCTCACATCAATTGTTACTTCCGTATCAACTTTGCGCTCTACCTGCGAGGCAACTTCTTTCAATGCCAGTTCGCGAAGCTGGAGAATTTTTTCAGGCTGAAAGAAATTGCTCAGGGCACGTTCGATCTTGTCGGGTGGGTATATCTTTCCTTCTCTTAAGCGAACGATCAGCTCGTCTGCAGTCAGGTCGATGTTTACTACTTCATCGGCAATCTGCAATATTTTATCCGGAACGCGTTCGCTGACTTCTATACCGGTGATGGTATATACTTCTGTATTTATACTTTCAATATGCTGAATGTTAATGGCACTGATCACGCTGATGCCTGCTTCCAGAATTTCCATCACATCCTGCCAGCGTTTTTCATTTTTGCTGCCGGGTATATTGCTGTGCGCAAGCTCATCTACAATAACAACTTCCGGGTGCTGGTTGAGTATAGACTGTGTGTCCATCTCTTCCAGCTCTTTACCTTTATAGAATATCTTTTTTCGTTCGATGAACGGAAGGCCGCTGGTAAGCGCAGCGGTCTCTTTTCGATTATGCGTTTCTATGTAACCAATCGTTACGTCTACACGATTCTTCAGGAGACTGTGTGCTTCCTGCAGCATGCGGTATGTTTTTCCAACACCGGCACTCATGCCAATGTATATTTTAAACTTACCGCGTTTTGATTTACGGATAAGATTCAGGAAATGCTCTACAGGTTTTTCTTTTCCTTCTTCCATATACCATCAGAAGCTTACGCAAAGCGATGTCCCCACAAATGTATTGTCTTTAACAAGTTCGTTGTCTTTTTCAAATACAGCATCCTTGCTCGAGAAGGTTCTCACTTCTGTTCGCCAAAGTACATTGGCGGCCACGGCATAATCCAAGGTAACAGATATACCGGTTGCCTTGAACCCGTTGGGTGTAGCGGTGGAAACGATCACGCCATGTTCATCACTATAATACTCGCCCCGCAGGGCCAGTGTAATTTTATCGGTAGCGGCATAGCGAACAATCACCACAGGAGAATACCAGGCGTTTGTTGCGTTTGTCTCGGGTGATTTTTCTTCCACACCATAATCGAATCCTATCGTAACGCCAAGTTTTTCATTCACCTGAAATATACCATAGAAGTTATGGAAGTAGCACATCAACCGGGCACTATCGGGTTTATCGGTGCCTATAAATGTACTGCTATTGAGTGTTACGTTGGCAGATGGCTTAAAGGTAAGTTGCGTACCAAATGAAGGTAATGAATTACCGTCTACACGTTGCATGCGCTGCCAGCCGTTCAAGATCAATCCAGACAAAAACCATTTACCATTGTCCGATGTATAGGAGATTTTGGCACCGGCTTCATAGTATGGTGTATTATCGGCCTGTATACTTCGGGTAAGCGTCCAGCAATCTTTGCCAATGGCACTTTCAAAGCCGATGTGTGATCCAAATATACCGGCATCTATCCAGAGATTCTTTTTCGCTGACAGTTTAACGCCTGCATTAGCCTCATATATATTCTTTAAGACACCCGGCTCCGCTGCCAGGTTCGCGTTAGCATACGTACCCGCCATGATGCCTAAATTTGCACGTACTTTGTCCGTAGTATAAGAGCCTTTTATCATGCCAAGATTCAGGTTCACTTCATTGTGCCGGTTAAAAGAATATATAAAACCGGGACGTGTATTATTCTGCGGCTTGTTGAAATCATAAATATAGTATGTCTCCAGGTAGCCACTTACGGTAAAAGGCGATGGCTTGCTTTCTTCCTGTGCATGGGTGTATATTGATGATAGTATGAATGTGAATAGTAAGATATAGTATTTCATGTTTCGTTGTCCGTTATCCGTAATCGTTATCCGTTAATTGCTATCCGTTATCCGTTACATGTTACACGTTAATCGGGAGTTGTTGGCAACTAATAACGATTAACGATTAACGTGTAACATGTAACGATTAACGATTCACGGATAACGCCTAACGCTCCAAAGCATCGAGCGCAATGTTGAGCTTCAGCACGTTTATAGTTTCAGGGCCGAGTATACCAAGTGCGGGGGCCTCGGTATAGGCATCGATTAATGCTATGAGCTTTTGTTCATCCAGTTTTCTTACGTGGGCTATACGTGCTACCTGCACTTTGGCGGCTGCCGGTGACAGGTGTGGATCAAGGCCGCTGCCAGATGCTGTTACAAGTTCTGCCGGTATCTGTTCTTTCTTTACGGCAGGGTTGTGTATCAGAAATGTGTCGATGCGTGCCTGAACCTGTGCAAGGTAGTCGGGATTTGATGGGCCTTTGTTACTACCGGCAGAACCGGCAGCATTATAGTTTACCGCGGATGGCCGTGACCAGAAATAGTTATCCCGGTTGAATGCTTGTCCTACGCGTTCGAAGCTATAACGATTGTCGCCATACGCTAAAGTTTCTCCTTCTCCATGATTGGGGGTAACCTGTGCAACGGTCCATATAGCCAAAGTATATATACCACCGAAAAATACAACGCAGCAAAGCGTTAACAGTATAGCGGGCAGAATGTGATTTTTCATATACATTATAAGATTGAAGATACTACGATGTCGATAAGTTTTATTCCGGCAAAGGGAACCAGTACTCCGCCCAGTCCATAGATGAGCAGGTTTCTGCGGAGCAATGCTGCTGCACCAATCGGTTTGTATGCAACACCTCGCAACGCAAGTGGAATCAATAGCGGAATGATGATGGCATTGAAGATAACCGCGGAAAGTATAGCACTCTGCGGACTGTTCAGGTTCATGATATTTATACTTTGCAGAGCCGGTATAGATGTAATGAACAAGGCTGGTACGATCGCGAAATATTTAGCCACATCATTCGCGATGCTGAAGGTTGTGAGTGTACCACGCGTCATCAGCAGTTGCTTTCCGATCTCGACCACTTCAATCAGTTTGGTGGGGTCATTGTCCAGGTCAACCATGTTGCCGGCTTCTTTGGCGGCAGCTGTGCCACTGTTCATTGCTACACCAACATCGGCTTGAGCCAGGGCAGGAGCATCGTTTGTGCCATCGCCCATCATCGCTACAAGTTTTCCGCCTGCCTGCTCGTTACGTATATAGTCGAGTTTATCTTCCGGTTTTGCTTCTGCTATATAATCATCCACACCGGCTTTCTCCGCTATATATTTAGCGGTTAATGGATTGTCACCGGTTACCATAACGGTCTTTACACCCATCTTACGCAGACGTTCAAACCGTTCGCGTATACCTGGTTTGATGATGTCCTGTAATTCGATGGCACCTATTACTTTACTGTTCTCCGTAACAACCAGTGGTGTGCCGCCATTGGAAGAAATCATATCCACAGTATTTTTTATGTGCGATGGAAATATATAGCCTGCTTTTTCAACCATCTTCCGGATAGCATCGTAAGCACCTTTGCGTATACTGCGATCATCGAGGTCTATACCGGATGTACGCGTTTCCGCCGAGAAGCGTATAACACGTGATTGCGGCAGCCCTAGCGTCAGGTCAGCAGCACTGCCTATTGTAGCCGGATGTCTGTAGCCTTTTGTAGCAGCGAGCTCGATGATGGATTTACCTTCCGGTGTCTCATCTGCGAGTGATGCTATTGTTGCACACTCGATCAGCGTGTCTTCATCTATACCCGGTGCCGGATAAAAATTAGTAGCCTTACGATTACCAATGGTTATGGTTCCTGTTTTGTCAAGGAGAATCGTGTCGAGATCTCCGGCCGTCTCAACGGCTTTACCAGACTTGGTGATGACGTTGGCTCGCAATGCGCGATCCATTCCCGCTATACCTATAGCCGAGAGTAGTCCGCCAATAGTGGTTGGAATAAGACAAACAAATAATGATATGAACGCTGCGATCGTGATGGGTGTATTGGCATAAAGTGAGAAGGGTTGCAGCGTTACACATACAATGATAAAGATGAGCGTGAAGGCGGCCAGTAATATAGTCAGTGCTGTCTCATTCGGTGTCTTCTGGCGCGATGCGTTTTCTACCAGGGCAATCATTTTGTCCAGGAAGCTTTCACCCGGTTTCGATGTTACGATTACCTTGATGCGATCGGATAATACTTTTGTACCTCCGGTTACCGATGACTTGTCGCCACCCGACTCGCGAATAACAGGGGCTGATTCCCCGGTAATAGCGCTTTCATCGATAGTAGCTATACCTTCTATAATTTCACCATCGGCAGGTATAATATCACCAGCTTCACAAATGAATACATCTCCTTTGCGCAGTTGACTGGATGATCGTGTTGTCATGATACCGTTGTCGGACATTACTTTGGCCGGTGTCTCTTCGCGAGTCTTGCGAAGAGAATCAGCTTGTGCTTTACCGCGTGCTTCGGCAATGGCTTCTGCAAAGTTGGCAAAGAGTAGTGTAAGCAACAGTACCAGGAAGATGGAAACGTTATACATGAAGTTACCCTGTGACGTTTCTCCCGCGGCTACCCAGATGCACACTACCAACATGGTCGCAGTGCCGATCTCTACCGTAAACATCACGGGATTCCGAAACAGAATTTTGGGATTAAGTTTTATGATCGATTGTTTCAATGCTTCGTTAACAAGCGCGCGCTGAAACAAGGGTGTCTTTCTTTCTCGTGCAGACATATTGATATATAGTTGAATGTGTTTTAATTTATTCGCGGATACGGCTTCGCGGATATAGTATGTTAATCAGACCATGCTGAAGTATTCTGCAATCGGCCCCAGTGCCAGCGCTGTGAAGAACGACAGTGCTACCAGGATGGCAATCACCGCGAAAGTCATAACACCAAACGTTCCGGTGTCGGCTTTTAGTGTACCGGCATTTTCCGGTATATATTTCTTCTCTGCGAGTATACCGGCAATGGCGATCGGGCCGATGATGGGTATATATCGCGCCAGCAGCATAATGATACCACAGGATATATTCCACCACGGGGTGTTGTCTCCGAGTCCTTCAAAACCACTTCCATTGTTGGCAGAGGATGACGTATACTCATATAGCATCTCTGAAAATCCATGAAACCCCGGGTTGTTCAGCCATCCGTACTCGGGATGCAGGTATAGCAAATAGGATGACATGGCCGTTCCCGCGAGAATGAGCAACGGGTGAAGAAGAAATACGATCATCGCGATCTTCATTTCGCGCACTTCGATTTTCTTTCCCAGGAACTCCGGTGTGCGACCTACCATCAGACCAGACATAAACACAGCAATGATGATAAAGATGTAAAAGTTCAGAAGCCCTACGCCTTTACCGCCATAGAACGCGTTGATCTGCATACCCAGCATGGTAAACATACCGGAGAGGGGCGTAAGACTATCGTGCATCGCATTAACCGAACCGTTGGAGGTACACGTTGTAAGAATAGCCCACAACGCAGAGGCTGCACTGCCGAAGCGAACTTCTTTACCTTCCATACTTCCGGCAGACTGATCTATACCCATCGTTGTCAGGGAAGGGTTACCGTGCATTTCGAAATATAGCGTTGGAAGCAGGGACAAAAGGAACCCACCTGTCATGACACCGAATATCATCCAGGCGAGTTTCTTTCTGTTCAGATAATATCCCAGCGCAAATATCAGCGCGATGGAAATGAGCGGTATAGATATAGTCTCTACCATGTTGGTAATGAAATTGGGATTCTCCAGCGGATGTGCGGAGTTTGCACTAAAGAACCCGCCACCGTTCGTTCCTACTTGTTTGATGGCTATCAAAGCAGCTGCCGGTCCGCGTGATACCTGTACGGTATCGCCCTGCAAAGAGGTAATCGTATCTTTACCTTCAAATGTCATAGGCGTTCCGTTGAACACCAGAATCACCGCGACTATAAATGATATAGGTAGCAAAATGCGCGTACAGGACTTCAGAAAATAATTATAGAAGTTCCCCAGTGTGCTGCTTGATCTTTCGCGCAGTGCATGGAAGAGAATGGCGGCCATCGCCATACCGGCACCGGCACTGATAAATTGATATAGCATGAGTGTAAGTTGCCCGAGGTAGGATACACCCGATTCACCGGAGTAATGCTGCAGGTTTGTGTTGGTAACAAAACTTATGGAAGTGTTAAAGGCAAGGTCAGGCGTCATGGACGGATTGTCATCCGGATTTAGCGGAAGCCATCCCTGGTTCATCAGTATGAGTATGCCGTAGGCGAACCAGACTATATTTATAGTCAGTAATGCAACCAGGTGTTCTTCCCAGGTCATTTCGCGGGTGGCATCAATCCGGCAAATGCGATAGAGCAATTTTTCAACGGGACCAAAGATGGGATCGAGCATGGTTTTATCTCCGGCATAGACACGTGCTATATATTTACCCAGTGGTATAGCCAGTAAGAAGGTGAGCAGCAGGATCAGTATAACACTGATAATTTCAGTATTCATAATTCAGAATTTTTCAGGTTTTACAAGTACGTAACACAGGTATATAAATACCAGGAGCGATAGAATGAGCAATACAATCATGTTTCTATATTTTTTCGAAGTAATCAATTGCTTTGAAGAACAGCGCGAAGCACACAAGCCCCG
>DJFR01000270.1:0-239 GCA_002432545.1 Flammeovirgaceae bacterium UBA5867
GTACACTTTGCAAACTTTGGTTACGAACCTAATCTTCCTAAACACATGGAATCAAATCAGACCCTCGTCCTGGAAATCACAGACGAAAGCAACAGTAAGACAGACATCGACCTGGCTGATGTTATCAAAGTGCTTATCTTTTCTATTCTCTCTTTCGGACTTTATAGCATCTGGTGGAAGACGCAATGGATGTGAACGCATTCGTAAAGTCTTTACATTCTACTTGTTGAACACCATCA
>DJFR01000270.1:253-387 GCA_002432545.1 Flammeovirgaceae bacterium UBA5867
TCAGAACAACTTCAGTTGATCTTGTACCGGATCGCGCTTCTCCCGCACGATCACCTCTCCGAAATTAGAAAGCGATATTCCTAGCAATCTCACTTTCTTATCGTTCAGATCCGCTGCAGCCAGAAGTTGGTGTG
>DJFR01000270.1:469-2989 GCA_002432545.1 Flammeovirgaceae bacterium UBA5867
GAGCTCGGTATACATTTCTTCCAGCGTGGTAAGATCGTACGCAAATGTATCTTCCGCTCCCACCGATTTCGTTTCACGATGCGGCTGTACATCGCGATCATCAAGCCCGCGCACAATCTTGTAAAAGAAGCGTCCTGTTTTCCCAAAATGTTTTACGAGATCATCTTCCGTTAACCTTTTAAGATCAGCCCCGGTATGCAGGCCCATGCCTTTCATTTTAGCAGCCGTTACTTTTCCTACACCAAAAAATTTTTCAACCGGTAGCGACTCCATGAAAGACTGAATACGTGAAGGACCAATGAACGTCAATCCATCAGGCTTCTGCATATCGGATGCAATCTTAGCTACAAATTTATTTACCGATATACCGGCCGAAGCAGTAAGGCTAAGTTCGTCTTTTATAGCCTGCTTGATCAGCGTGGCAATCTCGATTGCCGAACCTATATTTTGTTTGTCTTCCGTAACATCGAGGAAGGCTTCATCCAGGGATAAAGGTTCGATGATATCGGTATACCGATGAAAAATCTCGCGTATCTTTCCGGATACTTCTTTATATACTTCAAAGCGTGGCCGCACAAAGATCACGTCAGGACAAAGTTGCTGCGCCCGTTTGGAAGGCATGGCCGAGCGAACACCAAACTTGCGCGCTTCATAACTGGCCGTAGCTACAACGCCACCCCTACCTTCAGGCGATCCGCCAACTGCTATTGGCTTTCCGCGATACTCCGGATTATCACGCTGTTCAATAGACGCATAGAAAGCATCCATATCAATATGAATGATCTTTCGTAGTCGTACTGCCGGTTGATTTTCCATGAAGCTGACCGTTGCCAGCACAAATATACAGTCTGTTTTTCAAGGTGTTTACATATATACTCTTCTCTCCAAACGCTCGCGTTACTTACAACATCATGCCCCCCGAAGCTTCAATGCGTTGCGCATTTATCCACCGCGCTTCTTCGGTGCACAGAAAAGCGATCACACCGCCTATATCATCCGGCTCGCCTACACGCCCCAGTGCCGTAACCGAAGCAATAGCGGTTGTTGTTTCCGGGTGTGCTTCAAATGTACTCTTTGTAAAATCGGTATGAATAGCGCCCGGCGCTACTGCGTTGGCACGGATACCGCGCGAGCCTAACTCTTTGGCGAGATACTTTGTAAATACTTCGATCGCGCCTTTCATAGAAGCATACGCGCTATATCCGGGAAAAGAAAAACGCGCGAGTCCGGTTGACACCGTGATTATACCTCCCTGGTCTGCCAACACCGGTAACAGCTTTTGCGTAAGGAAATATACGCCTTTGAAATGCACATTGCAGAGTATATCAAACTCTTCTTCGGTAGTCATGGCAATGGATGCTGTATATTCCGTACCCGCATTGTTGATGAGAAAATCAAATGTATCGCGGTTCCAGTTTTCTTTCAGCACCGTTGTGAGCTGCTGCGAAAAAATATCAAATGACTTTACAACACCGGTATTCAACTGCAACGCAACGGCTACTCTACCGGTATTTCTGATCGCTGCTACCACAGCATCTGCATCTTCTTTACGATTGTTATAGGTAATGATTACGTCAATACCTTTGCGCGCGATACTTAGCGCTGCGTTCTTTCCGAGGCCACGGCTGCCGCCCGTGATGAGCGCTATCTTACGTGTTGTTTCCATATTTGTATTGCTTGTTTAACAATACAAACTTCTGCATCGTACTGTGCAAAAAATGGTGATAGCTTCAGGTTAAATGGTGATGAATTCAGTTTTTCTCAATAGCATTTGCTGCGCCCTGTTCGGCAGCTTGTTTTTGTTCGATACTATCCAGGATGCCATGTATAATGGCACTGACTTCCCTGCAACGATTTACAATCATAAAGTGACCACCATCTTTTATACTATAGTCTGGTGTGCTGCCGCTTAGAAGTCTGTCGCTTGTGCCGTGAATAAGTACAGCGTTCGGTAACAGCGTTTCATTCTCCCAGTTAATGATGTGATCGATCGCCCACTGAACAAAACGTTCATCGGTTGAGGTAATAATATCTTTGAGTAGCTCGCGTTCCTCATCATTGGTTACACCAAATAACCAGGCAATGATGCCTTGCATCTTCTGCAAGCCGCCCTTCGGCATTAGTTTATTGAAATTCACAGCACCCATTACACGATAGTGCAGGGGTATATCTTCCTTTGTTTTAGCAGATGAGATGAGAATAATCTTTTCAGTTTTGATCTGCTTTCCGATTTCAACAGCAATCATACCGCCAAACGAAACACCAATCAGTATTGGGTTCTCCGTTTCGATCTGCTCACGAAGTCTCGTAGCATAGTGCGCTATTGTTTCATCTTCATTCGGACAAATCCATTTCAGGCACGTTTTCTTGTACGGCCTCAAGTCTAAATATTCAAATACGCGCTCGTCTGCACCGAGCCCGCTTACCAGATAAATTTCTTTCATGCAAGTGTGTAACTTATATAAATCTATTCCACTAACAAAAAAAGTGAATATAGGTTTTAAACAATACGTTTGTAGA
>DJFR01000270.1:3003-3476 GCA_002432545.1 Flammeovirgaceae bacterium UBA5867
CTCCTTACTATATCATTGATCATTCTCAATGTTATCATTACGCTTAATAATAACAGGATTATGGAAGAGAACCGGGTGTTGCAGCGCCAGGCGGAAGAAATAAAAGTTACGGTCTCTCAGTTTGCCATCACTATTATTCACAACCTCGACCTGGGTATACGCGGCTATGCACTCTTCAATGATGATAAATATTTATATCCGATGCACTTTGCGTTGCGCGATAAAGATTCTCTCTTTCATTCGGTTGGAGATTTACTGAATCAACAAGGTTATCCACTCCAGGAGTTTTACAGGCTTCAAGACTCTACCGATGCCTATGCCGATCTGTGTGTACTTATGAAGAAGTTGATAGACGAAGGCAACATGGACGAATTCAAGAGACTTTCAAACCAGGACAAAGGCTATAAACTCTGGCTGCAATATGAAAAGGTCTCGGAGAAGATAAATCTCTTTGAAGACAGCATTAATGAAAA
>DJFR01000067.1:0-33100 GCA_002432545.1 Flammeovirgaceae bacterium UBA5867
CATCGTACCCAACACACTATATTTATTATTCGAGCTCCAGCCGGCAATCATAATCCCGATTACATCCAGTGAAACGATGGCCAGCAGAAAAAAAACGGCTGAAGATATTCCGGCACCGGTCCACGAAGGTGCTAACGGCAGCACCGAGAAGCCGGCAAACACAGAAGCAAAAATGATAATGGGTGCAATCTTGAACAACCCACGATCAGCCGCTGCAGGTATAATGTCTTCTTTCTGAATAAGTTTTAGAAGATCGGCTACACTTTGTATCAATCCGTAAGGCCCTGTTTCCATCGGGCCGAGCCTGTCTTGTATAAATGCTGAAATTTTACGCTCAGCATAAATGGCAAATATTGTATACACCAACAGAAAGGGCAATATAAAAATCAACGTTGTCAGGGGCATAGCATTTACCGGGCGCTAAGATGCGGAAAAAAAATTGATTCATCCTGCCATGAAAATGAACAAGACCCAATTATAGCATGGGATGTTTATCAAGATGCACAGTTTCGTGAAAGAACAATCCTGCCGATGCTTCGAATGATTCTGTATAATCAGAAACGAGGAAGTGATATTGACCGGTAGCCTGGTCGTTGAGGAGCCCTTCTTTTTCAAGATGATGTTTTAACGCGAGCGCTACTACTTCCGAAGAATCGAGTATAGCAAGTTTATCCTGGAAGAAACTGCTGATCTCTTTTTTTATCAGCGGGTAATGTGTACACGCCAGGATGAGTGCTTCAATATTTTGAAGTGTGGGATCGGATAAATACGTGGCGATGATTTCATGACTGATCTGATTGTTAAAGAAACCTTCTTCGATCATCGGTGCAAGCAAGGGTGTGGCTAGTGAATGAACCGTTACATCTTTATTTCCTTCGGCAAGTTTTCGCGTATATACACCTGATTGTACGGTACGCTTGGTACCGATAAGCCCCACCTGTTTACCCGGAAACTGATTCAACACCAGGTCTACCATCGGGTCGATAACATTGATGATGTGGATGTCTTTACGAACATACTCCTTCAACAACTCATAGGCTGCAGACGATGCCGAGTTACACGCGATCACAATCACTTTGCAACCTTTCTTTACCAGTATATCGGCAATTTTTACCGAATATGCCTGTATCGCAGCTTCCGATTTATCACCATACGGCAAATGCACGGTATCGCCAAAATATATCATACTCTCCTGAGGCAGAAGCTTTTTGATGGCGTGCGCAACGGTAAGTCCGCCTATACCGCTGTCAAATACTCCAACAGGTTGTTGTTTCTCTAGTTTCATTTTCTGTAAATCGCTGCGAATTTTATTAAATTTAGCTTTACCTGTATCTGAGCCATGCATAAAAATCCGGGCATCATCATTTTATTCCTGTTCATGGGCCTGGCTATAAACACCATCTTTGCTCAGGACACGATCCGTGCCGACAGCATGGTTGACATCATTGGCAGGACTCCGCGCGAAAGACTGGTTAATGTTTTTGACAGCATGGGAAAAAATCTGGCCAGAGCTTCTACCGGTCACGCTCTCAGTTCTGCATTTCAGGCACTCTCTGCGGCACGCAACAGTAAAAAGATTCTGGCAGAAGTACTGGCATACCGGAACATTGCACGCATCTACGATCGCATCGGCAACAAAGAAGAAGCACTGCGTTATTACGATGAAGCTCTACTCGCTGCCACCAACCGTAACGATAAATTTGCGCTGGCACTGGCACAGTATAACATTGGCGAATTTTTAAGTCAGCAGGAACTTCTCTCGGAAGGGTTACAACATATACTTAACGCAGCCAAGACGTTTGAAGAACAGAAGATGTATACCTATGTAGTGCTTTGCCATTACGAAGGCTGTATGATTAACTATCGCGCCCGGAATTACCGCCAGTGTATTGAGGAAGGATACAATGTGCTGAACTATCATGAAAAACTTTCGCTGGGCGAAGTTACCAACGAAAGCAAATTTCAGAAGATGAGCATCTACAATACCATTGCGCTCGCCAACTATGCTATAAAACAATTTGATCTCTCGATCATCAACTATGAAAAAGCGGAAGCTATAGCCAAAGAGATCAACAACGAATTCTGGATCGGGCTCATTAACGGTAACAAAGCGGTTGTGCTAAAAGATCTTGGGCATACGCAGGAAGCGATCAAGAGTATCATGGCTGACTATAAAACCAGCAAGAAGTTTAAAGTATGGGGAAGTGCCGGTATGGCTGCAACCGAATTGTGCGAGATATACCTTTCGATGAATGATACCCGCATGGCGGCACGCTATCTTGACTCCGCCAAAGTTCTGTTTGCACTGGAACCCAACAAAGTAGACAGGCGCAAGGCGATGGCAAATTATTACCGTACTTTTTCCAAATATCAATCGGCTGTCGGAATTTTTTCAGCTGCCTATAAAGCGTTAGATCGGCATGTTGCTTTGCGTGATTCACTATACCAGGAGCAGGAGTCGCTCAACCTGGCCAAAGTAAAAGCGAGTTACGACCTCGATCAGAAACAAACGGAGATCGAACTTCTCACCAAGAACAACGAAATTCAGCAGGAACGTATTCGCAGTCAGCGCACCATCTTTATTGCTACACTGGTGGGATTGATACTGCTGGTAATTCTTGTTATAAACCTGGTATATAATTACAGGCGCCAGCGAAATATAGCCAAGGTTATACGCGTGCAGCACGATGAAATTGAAATGAAGAATACCGAGCTGGAAGCGCAGAGTGCGAAGCTGCAGGAAAACAATCAATATATACAATCACTTAACGCACAGCTCGAACAAAAAGTAATGGAGCGCACACACGAGCTTGAGCTTGCCAATAACGAACTGGACACGTTTCTATACCGGTCTTCACACGATATGCGCAGACCTATTACTACACTGCTGGGATTAAACCAGGTGGCGCGTTATGTTATCAACGATTCAAATGCTGTGGTTGTATTGTTTGATAAAGTTGTAGAAACAGCCCGCAGTATGGACAGTATGTTGTTTAAGATGCAGATGATGTATGAGCTGAATAAAACCGATCTGCCGCTTGAGCCCGTAAACATCAATCAGCTGATCCACGACAGCGTGCGATACTTTGAATCGGATTTTGAGAAATATAGCATTGCACATCATGTAACCATTCAGCACGACATCGTTATACTATCTAATACACCGCTGCTGCAAATCATCTTCCGAAATGTGATTGAGAACTCTATACTCTTCCGCAAAACGCAACCCGGTGCTATGCCGTTTATCGATGTTAACGTTATAAAGCAGAATGGCTCCATTGAGATTATCGTAGCCGACAATGGTATAGGGGTTGAAGAACGATACCAGCCTCAGCTTTTCGATTTATACTTTCGTGCATCACAGGCATCCAAAGGCAATGGTCTCGGGCTCTACCTTGTTAACAAGGCAGTTACTAAATTGAAAGGGAGCATCGAGCTGATCAGCGATTATGGCATCGGTACTACTATCACCATGAAGCTTCCAATCATTCAATAAATCGTGCTATAAATTCGTTCGTGTCCGTGTAATCGTTTCTTCAGGCAACATTTTCCGACAGCCGGGCAATCACTACTTCGTGTTGTTCACGATGTCCGCAGTACGAGCATTTATAGTGTTTCAAAAGTAATCCGGTGCGCGATGGCGTAGGTGCTTCTTCCAATTCTTCTGAATCTATCTTCATCGTATAGTATCCGCACTCTGAACATTCTTCGGCATGCTGATACGCATTGTATTTTTCAATTTTCTTGAAGCCGGTTTTGTCATCGATCCACACATCATAATCTACCGAGTGTATTTCGTCTTTCCGTGTTCCCTCCAGGTGATGCTCCTGCACTTCAGAGTCTGCAAGCTTGCGCATTATGTTACCGGCCGGCGAAATGCGCGGCATATCGCGCAGCTGCACAAGTTTCCGTTCTATATATCGTGCGTAGTAAACTTTTACCAGGCTGAAGAAAACAAAATAGGCTATCACCGTAAGGCCAAGCGAAATAAAAATGCGTACATAAAACCAGCGCATACTGTTGGCTTCTATAGCGCGGCTTGCAACGGTGTTGGCAAAGAATGTACCGGCCAGCATAAACGCCATTACAGCATACCAGAAGTAGCGTATCTCATGCAGGTTTACATAGTCGTACTTCTCTTTGTAATCTTTAACCTGAAAAACTTTAAACTCGTGATACAGCAAAACGAAGATCCCCAGAACCACGCATGTTGCAGCGCCTGCAAACATGTACCGGTCCCACATAGTGAAAAATGTAGACGTAGTTTCCATAGGCTTGCTTTTTTGATTGTAACTAAAGTTACATTTTTTTAGGTCAATTAGCCAGTAATCAGCCGGCTCGTTTTACCCTAATCGCGAGGCATTTAACACGTTAAATAGCTGTTATAACATACCGCTTCTGCAGATACTCAATAGGCAACAACCAGAATTTTGTAATATTGTGTTTTAACAAAACCATTCTAGAATTATAAACTGCTATGGCTAACAACTTATTGAAAGGAAAACGCGGTATCATCTTCGGAGCATTGGATGAGAACTCGATCGCCTGGAAGACTGCTTTAAAAGTTAAGGAAGAAGGAGGATCATTCACCTTGACCAATGCACCCATTGCTATGCGTATGGGTAAGATTAACGAGCTGGCCGCAGCCTGCAATGCTGAAGTAATACCGGCCGATGCCACTTCTGAACAAGACCTTACCAACCTCTTCTCAAAATCGGTAGAAGTATTGGGCGGTAAACTTGATTTCGTACTGCACTCTATTGGTATGAGTCCGAACGTACGCAAAGGCAGACCGTACGGTGATATGAATTATGATTTCTTCCTGAAGACGCTGGACATCTCTGGTGTTTCTTTTCACAAAGTAATGCAGACTGCAGAGAAACTGGATTCCATGAACGAGTGGGGTTCTATTGTTGCTCTTACCTATATAGCAGCACAGCGTACATACCCTGACTATTCTGATATGGCGCAGGCAAAGGCTGTGCTTGAATCAATAGCACGCAGCTATGGTTACCGCTTTGGTAAACTTAAAAAAGTACGCGTAAACACAATCTCTCAATCGCCTACCAAAACAACAGCAGGCTCTGGTATATCCGGCTTTGATGTGTTCTTTGACTATGCACAAATGATGTCGCCACTGGGCAATGCATCATCCGATGATTGCGCAAATTATATAGTTAGTCTGTTCTCCGATTTTACACGCATGGTTACCATGCAGAACCTGATGCACGATGGAGGTTTCTCTTCAACAGGTATCACCGAAGATCTGATCCAGCGCTTAACAAAGTAAATATATTCATGAGTAGAGCTGCGAGTCATTCCAAAACTCGCAGCTCATCACTCACAGCTCGCAGCCCTCCTATGGTGTCTTTCCCACCCTGCAAAATCAACCTCGGCCTTCATATCATCCGCAAGCGAGCCGATGGTTTTCACGATCTTGAAACTTGCTTTTACCCGGTACCGTGGACGGACATCCTGGANNGGCAACGATGCAGACAATCTTTGCCTGAAGGCTTATCATCTTTTAAAAAAGGATTTTGATATCGCACCTGTAAAAATTCACCTGCATAAAATTATACCCACCGGTGCAGGTTTAGGTGGCGGCTCGGCTGATGCCGCACATACTATACGATTACTCAATACTATATTTCAGTTAGAACTTTCGGTTGAAAAGATGATGGCGTACGCTGCACAACTCGGCAGTGATTGCGCTTTCTTTATTCAGGATAATCCCATGATGGGCACGGGCCGCGGTGAAATACTTCAACCCTCCACGCTCTCGCTGAAGGGCAAATACCTGGCACTCATCAAACCACCGGTTCATGTATCTACGGCCGAAGCGTATGCCGGTATATCACCACAACAACCGGCTATATCGTTGCAGCAATTGTTAGAAACGAACGCACTTACCGATTGGAAGCATACTATTAAAAACGACTTCGAAGAATCGGTTTTCAAAAAATACCCGGTGATTGCTGAGCTGAAAGAAACCTTCTACAAGCATCACGCTATATATGCCAGCATGAGCGGTTCCGGTGCTTCGGTGTTTGGCATCTTCGATCATGAAGTTTCCATCGAAATTCCACCTGGATATACTTCGTGGATGGGATTACTTTCGTAATTCACACATCAGTTACTTTTTACTACTTTCTGCCGATAGTGATTTTTGTTAGTCGCTACCTGGAGTATATATAGCCCTTGTGCATGACCGAAAAGATCAACCTGGTATAGCGCATCATCATGCTCATACGAAGCCGGCACCTGGTTGCCTTGCAAATCGTAAAGCTGTATGCGTTCTATAACTTCATCTTTCGGAAGTTCAAAGTGGATATACTGTGAGGAAGGCACCGGAAATATAGCAAGTGAAGTAAACGACTCACCTTCTACATCGGTAATCACTTCCGTTAGTTCACTGCGCAACACTTGTCCGAAACCTCCTATAGCAAACACCTGTTTACCAACAATACTCATATCGCTAATGGCCTCATCCACTAACACAGGCAATGGCTCCTCCACCCACGTCATGCCGAGGTTGGTTGACTTCCAGATCGCGCCATAGTAAGTACCATTTATATACTTAGCACCATGCGCGAACACTACCTTTGAATTGGCAACAAGGAATTTATAGATCTGCACGTTACCGGGAAATGTACCCACCTCGTACCAGTTCGCACCACCATCGTGCGTACGCATTACCGTTGCATTTACACTGGCAAAACCAACCTGCTCGTTCGCGTACGTGAGACATTCAAGATATCCGAACGAAAAAGATTTTACTTCCTGCCAGTTCGTCCCGTTGTCCGATCGTAGTATCGACTGCGTTGTGCCAAGGTAAAATTTGGAGCCGATACGATTCAGCTCAACAACAAAATTATCTTCTTCGTGTATCGGCAATACCTGCCAGCTCTTGCCGCGGTCGCCCGACTTCAACAGTACATTACCCGAAGGTGTTAGCATTGTTCCGCTAATGAACAATGAATCTCCTTCTACAATCGCTTCGGATAACGACATGAACGTTACCGGCAGTTCAATCGGCTCAATCTTCGCGCCACCATCCTTTACATGAAAGTAATTATTGCGGAAGCCGTAAAATATACCATCATTAAAATTTTTAAAGTCCATATCGAGAATTGCGAGCGAGTCAGAACGATCAGCATACTGCCACGAGTTACCACCGTCATTCGTTCTGAAAAATCCTTTGCCGGAAGAAGCATACCCGTTTTTATCATCAGTAAAATCGCAGGTATAAAAGAACGGGTATCCTGCGTTACGCACATGCCATGTTTTACCTCCGTCATCGGTAGCCAGTATATTTCCGCCTGAGCCAACCGTATATCCATGATCGCTATCGGCAAATTTAAAATCCACAATTGCGTACTCGTCCTGCCCGCCAAACACGGGTATATCGATGAGCTCCCAGCTTTGCCCCTGGTCCTCTGTACGAAAAAGCTTCATCCTGTATTTGAAGTCCCTTCCATACATAAAGCCAATCTTTTCATCAATAAAATAAGCTGCATGTATATCGCGTAAACTATCGAGTGAATTCTTTTCCCAAGATTTACCACCGTTGGCAGTTACAAAAAGATCGTCACCATATTGCGAACGCGTAGCACGGGCAAAGCCGACATCACTACTTACAAACTGAAGTTTTACTTCGCGATTCTCCAGGTCAGTAGGCACTTCAACACGATTCCAATGTTCACCGCCATCGGTAGTCTTCATTACAAATTCAGTAAACCCGAAGTTTGTGCTAACATTATCCACTTCATACCCGGAGATGAAACCGGTATTCGCATCCAGGAACTCAACATCCGAGTAGCTGATATAGGGAGCAGTATCGTTCGACCAACTCAGCGTGTCCCAGGAAATGCCACCATCGCTCGTGCGGAATATTTTTTGAAACTCTCCCACTACATAACCATGATCATCATCTGTAAAATATAGGGCACTGAAAAAAGCACTCGCCATATAGTGCTGGTGCGACTGTTCTATAGCGAGTACCTTTTGCCAGCTTGCACCGCGATCGGTAGTTTTATATACCTCGTTCTGGTGCATGAAATATCCCACCTGTTCGCTGGTAAAGAATATATCATAGTAGCGTGTTGCAGCCGTAATATGTACCGGTAAACCATTTACCGATTCGGCACGCCAGGTATTTCCACCATCGTCAGAAATACCCATTGTATTACCAAGTGCATAACACACCGATGTGTTGGCCGGCATCACGGCTCTGGCAAAAAACTGNNAGCCTGACAACAATAGTCGTTTCATAACAAGAGAGGGTTTGGGGTTTTAAGGTAACGATGTGGTATGTTTCCGAAACAACGGTGTGGGTACACCACCAAACCATATCGTTACAGCTCATTGACACGCGTGCCGATAATAAAGTTGGGATCGGAAATAAAAATTAAACCTTGTATGAATTGATGTTGATGTGTTTCTTGTAAATTTAGAAACCAACACGAAAGAACAGTATGAACTATTGGCTGATGAAATCCGAACCGGATGTTTACTCATGGGATGATCTTGTACGCGATAAGAAAACGGTATGGGAAGGCGTACGAAATTACCAGGCACGTAACAATCTGAAAGCGATGAAGAAAGGCGACCTGGCATTCTTCTATCACAGCAACGAAGGTAAAGCTATAGTAGGTATAGCGAAGATCGTAAAGGAATTTTACCCGGACCCCAGCGACAACGAGTGGTCTGTTGTGGATATTGCTCCTGATAAAAAATTTAAAACTCCGGTTACGCTCGCACAAATAAAAGCTGATAAACGTTTACAAGACATGGCATTGGTACGTGTATCCAGACTTTCGGTACAGCCTGTTAAGAAAGAAGAGTTCGATATGGTACTGGCCTTAAGCGAAGGAAAATAATGAGCAGTATGAAGGGTAAGCTTTCAGCAATAACTATTTCAGCCGGCAACGTCTGGTCTGTATGTTTAGCAACGGGTATAGCATGGCTGCTATCCGTGGATCTGTATAGCCAGACCCTTCAGCCTCAACGCTTCGAGCGACAGCAAAAAAATTCTGACGACTACTATCATGTAATCTCGCTGAAGGAAGAGGGCCTTGCGCTGTTCCGCGAACGCGACAAGTATAAAGGCAGCAACCGTATATGGGAGCTGGTGATGTTGGACACTGCACTGCAGGAAAAGAAAGTAATAGAACTCGAGATCAAGG
The DNA here is from genome assembly GCA_002432545.1 of Flammeovirgaceae bacterium UBA5867. Taxonomy (GTDB): domain Bacteria; phylum Bacteroidota; class Bacteroidia; order Cytophagales; family Cyclobacteriaceae; genus Ohtaekwangia. Next base: position 9,186 of record DJFR01000067.1, read on the forward strand.
AGCGCTATAAAATGATCGGCTATGAAATTGCTCCGGGCTCGATCTTTCTTTTATACCGCACCGGTGAAACCAACAAAAATGATTTCGAACTGATACAGGTAAAGTTGCCGGGCGATGAAACAAGCCGGTATACTATAAAACCTGATCTCGATTTCAAGCTCACACACTTTACCAAAGCAGGTGATAGCTTTGCCTTTGGCGGTTATGTTAACAACGAACCTGCTATCTTTTTATACGAACTCTCGAGTGGACTTATTAAAGTTGTACCGGGCTTCTTTCAAAAAGATACCGAGCTTGTTGATCTGCGCACCAATCAAAATCAAACCTTTAATACAGTGTTGGTAGATCGCGGCACCAAAGGCGAGCGCAGTCTCATCTTCAGAACCTATACTACCAGTGGCGAGCTGCTGCTGGACGATAAAGTACCCATTGAAGAAAACATTACCGTGCAGGCTGGTATAACCAGTACACTGGAACGTGAAGAACTGATGGTGATGGGTACGTGGGGCGAAAAAAATTCGAAGCAGTCAACCGGTTTCTTTGCTCTACCGATCGATCCGTTCCGTGATCAGAAAATATTGCGCGTTGATTTCGGTCAGTTGGAACACTACGTGGATTATCTGAATCCGAAACGTGCCGAGCGCGTAAAGACGCTTTCGCGCGAAGCTCATGAGCGTGGCGAAATTCCAAATTTCATCAACTATGTAATGCCGTTCAAAGTAACGGAGTATAAAGAAGGTTATTTACTGCTGGCAGAAGTATACTCTCCTTCCAGCAATCTTAATCCATACTATAGTAGTCCGTATTACTACAACCCGTATTCGTATGGGCCCTATGGTTTCAATCCATACTTTCCGGGTTATTACTATCCGGGTATGAGTCGCATGTACCGCCCGTATCCGTACGGGTCGAATTCAAAAAGCGCAGATGAAATAAAAACCAATGAAACCGTTGTTATTGCCTTTGATGCAAATGGCAAAGTAATGTGGGATCAAAGTATTAAATTAGATGAAGTAAAAATGGCATCGGTAGAACAGGCTGCAGACTTTTGTGTGACCGGATCAAAACTTTCCATCGTATATAAGAAAGAATCCGAACTGAATATCAAGTCTGTTGTTCTTCAGGAAGACACTGCCTCTATTGCAACCGAAAAAATAAAGACGAGTGATCCGGCTGATGACATCCGTTCGGAGAAGGATTATGAAGGCGGAGTACGACAATGGTATAACAACACCTTTTATGTCTGGGGCTACCAAACCATTCGCAATGTTACCAAAGACGATCGCGTGCGCGATGTGTTCTACATTAACAAAGTGGTGGTGTATTAGTCTTCTTTTTTTTGCAAGCCTGACTTCCTCCGGTCAGGTAGTACAATCGGCCCGGTTTGAAATTCCTTTCTCGAAGAATGATGTACGCTTCGAAGTTATACCCGCACATCAAAACGGGTTGTTTCTGTTAAGACGTCTCGGTAGTTTTCCGGGCGATCAACTGGAGATTGCCAAACTTGATACTGCCTTTCAGCAGTCGTGGCACGGATACCTGGAAGTTAACAAGAAGTATATTATGGTAGGAAAGCGTTCGGAAGGCGAACGGCTTTACCTGTTGTTTCGCTATATCGATTTTTCCAGGAATGATTTCGAGCTTGTCTCCATCGATCAGGCAACCGGAAATTTTATACGCTATCCTGTCAGGAATTTTATTCCTTTTACTCCTTCTGAATTTCAGCTCACACAAAACGGAGCGCTGATTGGTGGCTACTACAATCGCGTGCCGGTAGTTATATACTTTTCATTCGCTACACAAAAGTCGCGTATACTTCCGGGGTTGCTCAACGAAGCCGGAGAGCTCACACAAATTAAAACATATCCCAACGGAAGTTTTGATGTACTCATCAGTGCACGCGGCATCAAAGGCATGAAAACTATCTGGATAAAAACGTACGATGCGGATGCCGACCTTACCAGCAACTACGCGCTCGATACAGAAGATAACAAACATCTCATTTTTGCTCGATCGCTCAAAACCAATAACAACATGCAGGTTGTGGCGGGTGTTTTCGGAACGCGGAACTCGGAATATGCACGCGGTTTATTTATAGCCACCATCGATCCGGCCGGCCTCCAGCGACTCCGTTATTATTACTTTGCTGATCTTGAAAATTTCTTCAAGTATATGAAGGCCAAACGTGAGCAGCGTGTCAAAGCGCGTATAGAACGCAAAAGAATAAAAGGGAAAAAGATCCGGTTCAACTATCGCTTTATGGTACACGAACTCGTGCCGTACAACAACCAGTATATTTTACTGGGCGAAGCGTTCTACCCGAAATATACTTCGATCGACAACCGCGGGTATAGCGGGTTCTTCAACAGTGGCTTCACGCAAGGCTCCTATATTCGCGATGGCCGCATTTTCGATGGCTACTATTATACCCATGCGGTGGTAATGGGGTTTGATAACAATGGTAACATTCAATGGGACAACAGTTTTGAAATTAACGATGTGAAAACATTTACGCTGGAGCAGTTCGTAAAGCTGGAGGCCCATGAAGACAAGATTGCGTTGCTCTATCTTTTTGAAAATGAGCTACGCTCCAAGATCATAAAAGACAACCAGGTACTGGAAGGAAAATCTTCGGAGCCGATAAAAACGCCAATTGAAAATGAAGTGATTAAAAAAGAAGACACAGATATAGCCAAGCTCGATTATTGGTATAAAAATTATTTCTATGCCTTTGGTGTGCAGCAAGTTGTTAACCCCACGGCTGGCAAGCGCAGGGTATTTTTTATCAACAAGGTGAGTCACGAATGATTTTTTCAGTGCCGAGCGATAAACACGTAAACACCTAAACACGTATATTTGCCCGGCACTATGCAGAAGAAATTAATACTTGACACCGACCTCCTCGATATAACGATTAGTCGTCTTTGTCAGGAATTAGTTGAGAATCACGGAGATTTTTCTGAAACGGTGATCATCGGCATGCAATCCCGCGGCATTCTCGTTGCCGATATCATTCACAAAAAACTCGAAAAGCTTACCAAAAAAGATATTCCCCTCGGATATCTGGATGCTACGTTTCATCGCGATGATTTTCGCAGACGCGAGATACCGGCTAAAGCAAGCGAGACAAAAATTGAATTTGCCATTGAAGGCAAACACGTGGTGCTGGTAGACGATGTGCTCTTTACCGGCCGCACCATTCGTGCTGCGCTTGATACAATGATCGCGTTCGGCAGACCCAAGAAAGTGGAGCTGCTGGTGCTGATCGATCGGAAATATACCCGCGAGCTGCCCATCGCTGCCGACTACGTAGGTAAATCTGTGAATACATTAACATCCCAGCGTGTGCTGGTAGAACTCGAAGCTCAAGGTCATAAACAAAATAAGATCTGGTTGATCAATAAGGATTAAGGACTATGTCGAAACTCAGTCAAAAACACCTGCTTGGCATCAAGAACATTACCCGCGAAGACATAGAACTTATTTTTGAGACCGCTGAAAATTTTAAAGAGGTTATCAACCGGCCTGTAAAGAAGGTGCCTTCCCTGCGCGATGTTACGATCGCCAACGTGTTTTTCGAAAACTCAACGCGCACGCGGCTTTCATTTGAACTTGCTCAAAAAAGACTTTCTGCGGATACAATCAATTTCTCTGCATCCAACAGCTCGGTAAAAAAAGGCGAGACATTGCTGGATACGGTAAACAACATATTGGCAATGAAAGTGGACATGATCGTGATGCGCCATGCGAGTCCGGGAGCCCCACATTATCTGGCCAAGCACATTAAAGCCAACATTGTTAACGCTGGTGATGGCACGCACGAACACCCAACGCAAGCCCTGCTGGACGCGTTCTCGATCCGTGAAAAATTAGGATCGGTGGCCGGCAAGAAGATCGCCATCATTGGAGATATACTTCACTCACGCGTAGCCCTCTCGAATATATTTGCATTGCAAAAGTTAGGCGCTAAAGTTATGGTATGCGGCCCGCCCACGTTGCTTCCTAAATTTATAGGACAACTCGGTGTTGAGGTAGAACTCGATGTACGCAAGGCACTGCAATGGTGCGATGTTGCCAACGTACTGCGCATACAATTAGAGCGTCAGCAGATTAAGTACTTCCCTTCACTACGCGAATACTCGCTTTATTACGGCATCAACAAGAAACTGTTGGATAGTCTCAAAAAGCAGATTGTTATTATGCACCCCGGCCCTATCAACCGCGGGGTTGAACTGAGCAGTGATGCGGCCGACTCACAACATTCCATTATACTCGACCAGGTTGAAAACGGTGTGGCCGTACGCATGGCGGTACTATATTTACTGGCGGGTGCTGCTTAATATATAGTATATGCCGATTGAAGCACTCACATCCAACGATCTTGAACTGCTTCATGAACTTCAGCCTCCGGATTGGAATCCGCTGGCACCTGTATTTGATTTTTATCTGCGTGCCGATTTTTGTTTCCCTGTAAAATATACCGAGCGCGGTGCTATAGCCGGCATAGGCGCTACCGTCATTCATCAGCATACCGCATGGCTTGCACACATCATTGTACATAACAACCATCGTAATAAAGGTATAGGTGGCATTGTTACAAAAGCTCTCATCGATCAGGCCAATAAACCCGGTATACAAACCGTGTTACTGCTGGCAACTCCGNNNGGCTATGCCATCTCTTCTTTTGAAGAAAGATATACCCGTGAACTTCTTCAACTCGATAAAGAAGTATCGGGAGAAGATCGCTCCCGACTCATCACACCACATTTCAAAGACGCAAAACTCATCGTTGATAACAATAGCATTCAAGGATACTATTTACCAACACTTGGCGATGGCCCCGTGATTGCCCGCCATAAAGAAGCAGGTGCAGCACTGCTAAACCTGAAACATGCACAGGGTATAAAAAAAGCAGCGGTCCCGGAAACAAACCAAAATGGTATTGATGCACTCATATCTCTTGGCCTGAAAGAATCGCTGAAAGGAACACGCATGTACCTCGGCAAGCCTTTACCCTGGCAACCTGGTAAGGTGTATAACCGCATCGGAGGAAATTTCGGTTAACCTCTCACAGCTCAAAACTCACAGCTCGCAGCCGTTTTCTAATGCTTGGAACTGTAGGACACCTTAGTCCGTTTTTGTAGTTTTACCATCCTTATATACAGCAATCATGATATACAATTCCATTATAGAAACCATTGGTAACACGCCGATGGTAAGACTTAATAAAGTTACCAAAGGCATTGCCGGCACTGTTCTGGCAAAAGTTGAATACTTCAATCCGGGTAACTCTACCAAAGATCGCATGGCGATTAAAATGGTTGAAGATGCCGAGAAAGCAGGTTTGCTGAAACCCGGAGGCACCATCATTGAAGGTACATCGGGTAATACCGGTATGGGCCTTGCCTTAGCAGCCGTGGCGAAAGGATATCGCTGCATCTTTACGATGGCTGATAAACAATCGCAGGAGAAAATAAATATTCTGAAAGCCGTTGGTGCGGAAGTAGTAGTTTGCCCGACAAACGTTGCACCTGATGATCCGCGCTCATACTATTCTGTAGCACGCAAGCTGAACAAAGAAATTCCAAATTCGATTTATCCGAATCAATACGACAATCCTTCAAATGCGACTGCACATTATGAGACTACAGGACCCGAGATATGGAAACAGACCGAAGGTAAAATTACACACTACGTTGCAACGGTAGGTACCGGTGGTTCCATGTGNNGATACATACGGTTCTGTTTTCAAGAAGTATAAAGAGACCGGTATATTTGATGAGAACGAAATATACCCATACCTCACCGAAGGTTTTGGAGAAGATATACTTCCTAAAAATGTAAACTTCGATGTGATTGATACTTTCATCAAAGTAACCGATAAAGATGGCGCCATTGCTGCCCGCAGACTTTCACGCGAAGAGGGATTGTTTGTAGGATGGTCAAGCGGCTCTGCATTACACGGTGCACTGGAGTATGCGCGTGAGAACCTGAAGAAAGAGGATGTGATGGTAATTCTGTTACCCGATCATGGCACGCGTTACCTGGCCAAAGTATATAATGACCAGTGGATGAAAGATCACGGCTTTACGGAAGCCCGCAGCTTTGGTTCCGCTCGCGATATCATTTCGGCACGCAATGGTAAAGATAGTCTCATCACCGTTAGTAAATCATCGAAGGTGAGCGAGGCTATATTGGTGATGAACAAGCAAGGGATTGACCAGATACCGGTAACGGAGAACAGTCATTTTGTAGGCAGCGTAAGTTCAGCGAGTCTTCTCGAAAAAATAATTCAGGATCCTCAGCTTCAATCGAAGCAGGTGGGAGAAGTAATGGACAAGCCGATGTTGTTTGTTGCTCCCGACAGTACGCTGGATGTACTATCATCATTATTGAATAAAGATAATAAAGCGCTGTTGGTTCGTGATGATCAGGAGCGGGTACATATTATTACGCAGCATGATGTATTGCAGGCGGTGACAAGTTAACCGTTATTCGTTACAGGTTAATCGTTATACGTGAGGCTATATATAGCTTCAGCGGGGCAGCGAACAGTACAAAGGAAACGTTTTTTTGTTTCTGCTATAAATAAAAAAAGTCATCTCACATGGATTTGAACCATCATGAGATGACTTTTATTTTTTGTTCACGAAAGAATTACTCCTTCACAACTTTAAAGGATCGTGATGTTTTCGCACCGTTCACCCGAACGATATACAAACCTGGTCTAAGCGTAGCGCCCAATGATAATTTACCGGAACCTCCGGAATGCGTAATCGCCTCTACTGTCTTACCCGTTGCATCCAGTATTGTAATTTTCAATTGTTCGTCTGCACCCACTACATCAAGTGTTATCGTTCTGGCAAATGGATTTGGATATACATTAACAGCAAACTCCTCGGTCGTATTTACACTTTCCTCCGGAGCCCCTTGTCTTCCGTTTCCAATGGTAACAATTGACCACTGCTGATTTACATGGGTACTTTGACTCCACTGACCTAAATCGGCACCATTAGTAGTACGCCCCATTCCGTCCAGATATAGTCCGGTAGCTCTGTTCTTGAACTTAACATAGCTTCCTGCAGTTTCTCTTGTCCATTGCTGTGCGTTACTGCCGCTGTAGGCCCACTGCCCTGCTATAGAACCATTCGCAGTTCTGGATATACCATCAATATATAGTCCGGTAGCACGGTTTTTCAGCATCACATAATCCCCAACAGTTTCTATTGACCATTGTTGGGCCGTGCTGCCGCTATTACTCCACTGCCCTGTATTAGAATTATTGTCGGATCTATACATACCATCAATGCGTAAGCTGGTCGCTCTGTTGACCAGTGAAACATACGTAACGGCAGGTACTTTCACCAATAGAATTGCTGTTGTTGAGAGAGCCGGCACTGTGAGGGCAAGTGAATTTGAATTAACGGATACGGTACCTGACTTCAATGCATTTTGCGTGTGCGATACAAATGTCTCTGTATCCGGCAGTGATGCCAGTTGCAGGGTGGTATAGTTTCCATTGGCAACATTAAAGTTACTCAGGTTGATCGTTACACTGCGCGAAGCGTTCATGTCGCGATTAACAACAATCACCGTTAGCGAGTCGGAGTTTTCATTTACAGATGAATAGGCTGATACTGTATTTTCAAGTGAGGAAGTGCTGGATATACTATATTTCTTTGCATTCTTGCTAAAGAGATGCAGCGTTTCCCACATGCCTACAGACCAAGTCCATGGAGAGAACAATTCAACACCATTGTTTGCAAATGTACCAAGGTGTGAGGCGTAGATAACAGATTCAAGGTTTGCGTTGGTACTTGTCATCGTAGCCCACTCACTTACACCGGTTGTAACACCATGGTTTGCACCGAAATGTTCAGCCAACCAACTCTCTATACGCTTGAATATATATTGTTTTGTTATTGTATCATCCCAGCCGCCATTAATTTTTTTAATACCGTTAGAACCCGGATAGTCATACGTCTCATCGTAATATATTCGATGTCCCTGCAGCGCCGCAGCATCATTACCACTATAAGACGGATAGTTGTGAATATCTACTACATCTACCAGTTTGATACCCGTTGCCTTATACTCATCACCCAGTCGTTTGATAAAATACTCGATCCAGGAATAATATCTGCCGTTTATATATATACTTTCATTAGACCAATTATACCATTGCCACTCTGAAGTTGCAACAGGTCCGCAAAGCTTAATACCAGGATATAGTGCTTTTGCTTTCTTGGCTAGTTCTATATACCGGTCCATAAACGCGGAAGCGGATATTAATGTTGGCATAGCATAGTCATGCGTACCGTTCCATATATCTACCTCGTTATCCATGTTCCAGTACACAAACTTGTTTCTGTTGAGTCGTAAACCGCTTGATCCAAACCAGTGATTAAGAATTGCCACGGAAGAATCTGCCGGCCATGGTTGCGTAAACAAATTGGTATTCCCTTCTATTTTGGCTTTGGTTCCGCCATCCGGGTTGGGTGTTCCTCCGCCCGCTAAATTCTGCCCCACGCCTTCCCAATACGCAGCCTGGTTATACCCCCAGTCATCAAAGTTGTTATCTTTATTGGATGCAGCTCTTCCTAGTAATTGAAAGGCAAACATGCCCTGCATATTCGAAAAGTTATTGTTAACCTTTTGGGCCATTGCATCCCAGTCCGAAGTATAAACATTGTTATACCAGTCAGGATGAACTGTAATTTTCTTTCGCCAGTTATACGTGCTTGCATTATTACCTCCATTCGCCCGCGCGAAACGTAGTCCTGCATCTTTATAGAATTGCGTGGTCTTGTCAAAGAAATCATTTTTACCATATATAGATGGCGAAATCAGGCGCTTGTTCTGAGTAGCATTAACTGTTACTGTAACAGCTTGAGCAAGTACTGTACTGGTTGCAAAGAATAACAAAGCCCAGGTAAGATATACTCTTGCATCGCGAAGTATAGATTTTTTCATTCTCAAAGGTTTAGTTGTGATTATCATATATATTAATCTGCGTTAATCTNNCCGGGTAACGATTCACGAAGCAGATCACAACGGTGCCTTTTACATTTCGGTCGCACAACTTGCGAGGACGACTGCTAACGGAGAAATTCTAATTCAGCTTTTCTGGTAGAGGGTTGTTTTGTCTCGGGTCGGGGGAAACGCTGCAGAATAAAACACGACCATAGCAGCATCAATCGATAAATAAAGTTTTTGCATACATTTTTAGATTTAAGTGTATCCAAAAATAAAGGCTATCGAAAACCTTTGCGGTATCGAAAGATCTCACTTTAGGCTACCGAACGTATAAACCGATGATGTTTTTTCTAAAACAAGTGCCTAAATCGTTTGAATACGATCTAAAATCGTTTGCAATGACATTTCCGAGAAAGAATTCTAAACGTAAGAGAGCAAACAAAAGGCGGGCGCACGTTCATTGCGAAGTTGATTTATATAAGGGCAGCGACCTTGCCGGAACCTGGTTGAAAGACCTTGTTGCGATGAGAATGAAAATTATTGAAGCCGTCTATACATATATAATAGCAGAATATTCAGCGGAATGGATTTAATACGCTTGACACACCGCATTTAATATTCCCGAAAAATCCTACAAACAAAGAAGGCACAAAGTCCTCCAAGAATATGAGACCTTGTGCCTTCCTAATTTATATTGAATTCTTATAGTATATCTATAATCGCCACGTCAACCTGCGGATAACGATTAACCTCGAACGGATAACGGTCACGTCAGTCCTGCAAAATCTCGATCTCCACGCGTACGTTTTCCTGCGCGCGACTGCTTAGTTTATCGTAGATAGGGCGTTTACCCGCCCATGCTTTTGTTTCCATGCGTGATGGATCTATACCTTCCTTCAACAGAAAGTCACGAATAATTTCCGCTCGTTCTTCCGAAAGTTTTTTAGCAGTACCAAAGCCTTCTACAGAGCCCGTTAATGAAAAGAAGTTATCGCCATCTTTCGGTTTTGAAATTATTTTTCCGCTGGCACCTCCGTTGGTGTGGCCATGTATCTTGATACGATAATTCTTATTTTCATTCAGCATTTTCAGCAGGCTCTCCACTTCGTAACGTGACTCGGGGCGCATGATCGATGCATCTTTATAAAAGTATACATGGTACATCACCGCGATGTCGCCCTTCTTCAAGCGTATTAATTCAAAAGGTATTACTACCGCTCCGTTTGCATCCGTTTCAATTCCTTCACCGGAAGGTTCGTTGTAATAAACATTACGCTGTGATTTCCGATAGCCAAATACTTCGCATACAAACAATACACTATCCGTCTTACTAAGCGGGTCCGCAACTTTTACCGGTGCATTGCCTTTATAACTTCCCATTTTACGAGTACGCTCTACATCTATAGCACTTACATCACCCTGTACTACGTCACTGTCGGTAGCGCGATATAGTTTAAAGAAGAAACTCTTACCGGTTCCACCGTCATCTATAGATTGGGAGGCTGGCTGTTCAGTGGGGGTACTTTCCGTTGTGGTAGTCGCTACGGTTGCAACCGGCTCAGGGTCTTTCGTTTCTATTGTTTCTATTTTTTCTTCTGTTACCGGGTTTACATCCACACTTCTGGATGCTACAGCAGTCGGGGCAGCATCTTTGGTAAAGGAGCCGCTATATACCCAGCTGTCCGTAAACTCAGATTCTGCACGTAGTCGGTTTGCCTCTGTAATGGCAGCAGCACGGTCGGCTGTCTTTAATACATATACATAGTACAGGTTTCGGTTCGCGTTCTTCTCATACTTGGCGTTGAGGCTCAGGCTCTGGGCATGGTCGCTGAATCTCACAGCGTTACGGTAGATTTTAAAAGCACCGATTACTACATAGCTCTGAGGTTCGTCTAGATTTACTTGTTCCGGACGTGAGGCTGTGGTAGGCTGTATTGCAAAAAATACAGAAAAAATGCCTACCAGTGCAAAAAGTCTTAATGTCTTCATAGACACACTGGGTCTTAATTATAGGTTTATAAATACGAATTTAGCAAAGATTTAACAAAAAGCAAGTAAGCCTTTATCGGTCAGAAGTTTACATCTTTGATAAAACTTCAAAAGATTGCTCGATCATTTCTCCGTTCTCGTCCATAACCGTAAGTATATGCCTGCCTTGTTCGGGGTTTACAGCGAGGTGGTGAGTCTTGCGTGTGCTGCCTATATAATTCCCATCGAGGTGCCAGAAAACAGTAGCCATAGGGTTGCGATGTGCTAATTCAAAAACTGCACTTCCCATTTTACCATCCAGGTCGCGCGGTATAAATATCCTTGCATTGGGTTTCGGGTATATCAGATCCATCGCGGTGAGATTAAACGATGACTGACAGTCTTTTCTAAAGGGTGGTAACGCACGATACGATACATTTCGCGGCTTGTAGTAATACTCTTGTACAGGCGGTAACACAAACCAGTTCACGGTTTTCATTTCATCAACAGAAGCACAGGCACTGTGTACTCTGAATTTCTGATCGGGTGATAGATGAACTTTCTTATGCAACGGACAGGCTACACTTTGCAGGCCGTTTCGCGTTACCATGATGGTGTCCACTTCATCGCACAAAGCACTGTTACGATAACCGCTTCGTGCGCAGACGGTAATTCTTTCCATCTCCATTTTCGGCAATTGAAACCAACGCTGTCCGGGCAATTGAGAATATATATCAAACAGTATAGGAGCAGCAGCATCCGTACCAGTAAGCCCGGGGCGCCCTTCCCCATCGGCATTGCCAACCCATATACCAACCACATAATCCGGTGTTACGCCCACGGCCCATCCATCGCGAAAGCCAAAGCTGGTACCGGTCTTCCAGGCTATAGGTTTGGAACTGTTGAAATAACGCCAACCTGATTCTTCTCCCGGCCGGTATACTTCTTTCAGTGCATCAAAGGTCTGGTATATAGAAGATGCATTGACGAACGAAGTCTCCGCGAGGTCAGGAACTTCAACATTCGCATCTTTATCAAAGGTATATTTCAGTGCATGAAAATCCGTACGGCTATACCGGTTCTTTCCCGGATGCTCAAAATAATTATTCAGCGTACGCGCCATCGATGCATACATACCGGCAATGTCCCACAGCGTTCCTTCACTACCACCCAGTATCAACGATAAACCGTAATGATCGGGAGGATGATTCAACGTTGTCATACCCATCGACTTCAATAACGAATGAAATTTTTCATAGCGATATTCACGCAGCATATATACAGCAGGCACATTTAACGATCGGATCAAAGCCCTGTCGGCAGGCACGGCACCATCGTAATCTTTTGAAAAATTCTTTGGCGCAAAGCCATTGATATATACCGGTACATCGGGCAGTAATGTTTTGGGAAGTATCTTTCCTTCCTCCAGCATGGCTGCATACAAAAATGGTTTCAGTATACTTCCTGTACTGCGAGGCGAAACGATAACGTCAACATCATCACCTCTATAATTTTTTGCATTGTCTACATTGCCGACATAGGCAACTACATTTCCGGTTTTTACATCGGCTACTATAGCAGCTGCATGGTGGATTTTATTTCCGATCAGCCGCTGGTGATGATCGTGCATGATCTGCTCGACACGCTGCTGTAAACTATATTGAAGTGTTGACTGTATTTTTTGTTCCGCAAATCCATCGCTCTGCATGCGCACGAGTAAATGACGNNGCAGGTAAATGTATCGATCTTGCCAATGTCTCTCAGCTTGTCCAGCAATTTATCGCGTTTGATTTTTAGTAGCTCTCGATTCTTTCCGGGGTGCATCAACGAAGGAGCATTGGGCAGTACAGCCAGTAAACTTGCTTCACCCCACGAGAGCTCACGTGCATCACGACCAAAATAACGCCAGCATGCGGCTTCTATACCTACAACATTTCCGCCAAACGGTGCGTGCGATGCATATAGCTCAAGTATATCTTCTTTACTATAGCGCAACTCTAATCGTGTGGCCAGTATAATTTCGATGATCTTTTCAAGAATCGTTCGCGACTCTCCTTTTCGTGAAAGGCGAATTACCTGCATGCTGAGTGTGCTGCCTCCGCTAACAATACTTCGTGCCGCCATATTTTGACGGAACGCTCTGCCTAATGAAAGTATATCTACACCCGGGTGACTGAAAAAGCGCTTGTCTTCATAGGTGATAATAGCGTCTGCAAATTTATCGGGAACAGAATCGGTTTCCGGAAAACGCCATTGACCATCGCGTGCAATGGCGGCACTTAGTAATTCGCCGTTGGAGGCTTCCAGCACGGTAGAGTATGGATCGGTAAAAAGTTTGGAAGACAGCGAGAAGTAATACGCAACTAACCCGACAATGAGTAATGACAATCCAATCCGAATCTTATTCTTCCGCGACATGCTAGTCACAAAAGTAATAAATTCATTCCCGCAGAAGGCGCAGTTTGACGCAGATATATTTTTACTCTAAAGTGTTATCCAGGTAAAATCTGTCCCGATAGCTATCGGGACAGGTTAAAATCAGTTTCCACAAAAATCCATATCAAGATTTCCGATCGGCATGCCGGGAGGGGACTCAAGCGGGTCGTCTGCTTTAAATTCTTCCGGTTTCTCCTGGAGCCTTTCGATGAGCGATGCTATATATACATAGAATGCTTTCCATTCTTCATGAGTCGTTACGGTGCCTTTTTGCTTGAGCCAGCCTTTGAGTTGCTCCAGCTTTAACAATGTAATAGCGCGTGTTTGCAGCGATGCATCATTGGAGGTTGCCAGTTTTGCCAGGTTGGAAAATAAAGCACCGTCAACATTCATTTGCACAGCGCCTTCATACCCCGCCTTCGGTGTTGCCTTGAATGCATGTGTTATCAATTTATCAAGTATACTCTCAAGACTCGGCTGATTGATGTTGCGTGCATGATGCTCTACCAGGCGATTTGCACGTGCGGGATGAAGGATCAAACTATACGTCATATCTGCTGATGTCTCTGCCAGAGACAGCGGATCGAACGTTAACCCGGTTTTCAATTTGATCAATTCACGATGGCGCTGATACCCGATCGGACGTGGAGGTATATTTACCAGTAAACGCTCCGGAAGAATCAGTGCTGCTGGCTCAACAGTTTTCAATAATGCGTTGAGTGCTTTGGTTTGTTGTTCGGGTGTAAGCAAATCGGCAACAGGCTGCCCATCGCCACGCAAAGCATAACGATAATTTATACCGCCTAACACTTTCACAGCTGATTCTACCTGGTAACGATGAAAGAAATATATCGGTACCAGAACTTCTTCAAGTGTTGCCAGCGGTGTATGCGGTTTGATATTGCGCTCGCCAAAATTTTTCAATGCTATAGATCGCACTTCCAATACCCGGTTCAATTCATCTGTAGCATCAGCACCATTGTCCCACAAATGTGCATAGGGATGTGCACCACCAGTTGGTCGAGCATCCTGATCTGACAAAAATGTAAGACCGGCTTTAAGTGAATTCTGTATAATTTCATCCAATGCTTTGTCTTCGTCAACACCTTCCGGAAAATCCTGGTAGCCATACGCAATCGATACCTTATCAAATGCTCCGATCTTATCATCGTATGCATTCGATAAATCAACTTTTCCATTCACAACTCTTGCTATAGGATGTGGATAGTCCATTACCGATGCGAGATTTTCTGTACTCGATGTATAGGCATGCGCAAGTCCGAGTGTATGTCCGATCTCATGCGCTGCTAACTGGCGAAGGCGCGCCAATGCCATTGCCTCCATATCCTTATTAACAGGTTTACCCTCTTCATAGGGGGCGAGTAATCCTTCTGCTATGAGGAAATCCTGCCGAACACGGAGTGAGCCAAGTGTAACGTGACCTTTCAGGATTTCACCCGTCCGCGGGTCTGTAACAGATGCACCATACGACCAGCCGCGTGTTGCGCGATGCACCCAGTTCACAACGTTATAGCGCACATCCATCGGGTCTGCATCTTCAGGAAGTAATTCGACTATAAATGCGTTTTTATACCCAGCTGCTTCAAAGGCCTGGTTCCACCATTTGGCACCATCCATTAATGCAGAACGTATAGGTTCCGGTGCACCGGGATCCATATAGTATATAATCGGTTTAACCGGTTCGCTTACACTTGCAGAAGGATCTTTCTTCTCCAATCTATGCCGGTTAATAAATCTTTTCTCGATGGGTTCACTGATTGGTGTAGCGTAATCATAATATGACGTATTAAAATATCCGGCACGCGGATCAAATTTTCTGGGTTTATAATTATTGTCGGGTAACTGAACAAATGAATAATGTTCGCGCACGGTAACACTCGTTGGTGTCGGTGCAACACTGCGTATATAGTTTCCGGCAGGTTGGCCGGTAAAGGTAAGTGTCACTTCAAATTCAGAGTTGAACGGAAAATTACGAATGCGTTCCGGGTAAAAAGCACTGCGCGATTTATCAAGAACATAGCCACCCTGTTGTGTAGCGCGAAGTGTACCGGCTACATCGTGTACATCTTGTATAAAAAAATCGGTGGCATCTACCAATACTTTTCCGTTGTCTTCGGCTGCTATTGTAAATCCCCAAAGTATCGATTCAGCAAATGATTCTTTTACAGCTTTGCGTTCAGCTTCACTGTTGCTAAGGGCGCGGTAAAAATTATTCGGTTCGACAAGTAATACTTTTGGTCCGCGCTTTTCAAAATGCACAACTCTTTCACGACCTAATTGATTCCGATCGAGCCCTATATCATTGGAGCCTACACCAGCGGTGAGCGATTCAATATATAGCAGTTCGGTATTGAACTTATCAATAAGCAACCAGATTTTATCCTGCTTTTCGTCATAGTAGAATTCTATATAGCCGGGATACTTTTTTAATCCGTTCACCTTTTCGGCAATAGGCGAGGCAGGTGTCTGGGGAGATTGATCTGACTTGTTTTTCTTCTGCGCTGGCAATACAATCGGGAGGGCGGCCAATAGAAAGGCCCATAGTACTTTTTTCATCGGTTCAGGTTTGATGTTGAAAGTACAAAGGACAGACTATATATCCGCGTATATTTCAGTGAGTGGTCATATTTCCGTCACAGAAGGCCGTTGACTTTCCTGATTATACCTTTACCTCTTGGCTCCGTATTGTCATACAACGGTAAAATTTAATTGCAGGACAAAAGAATTAGAAAAGATTGAATTTCATTATACCACGATACGGCATATAGATCGATTTATTATTGCCCGCAGAAGGCGCGGATTAACGCAGAAGAAATACAATAGAGTATAAATACAAGACCCGCAGAGCCTGTAGATTTACGTAGACAGATTAAAGTTAAGGATGCTTCTAACAAATATGTCTGCGTAAATCTGCTTTCTCTGCGGGTCTGAAATATATACCTATTGCGCGGTGGCTTTTGTTACTTCTACTACCTGGCCTTTTTTGCGGGCGTAGATACTTTTGTCATACATGGCTTCGCAGCTGATGGCGGGCAGGTAGTATGTACCGGCATAGCTTGCGGTTAACATCACGCGGAACGTTCTGCGCTCATTGGTATAGAGTGTGAAGTATGTATATACCCGGTCATCACGAATGTCCTGGTAATCGAATGCTGAAGACTTCACAAATTCTTCATCGCCTTGCAAGCGAAGGTTGTTGATCTCCCACCCTGACGGGAACACCTGACTCAAAGCAAGGTTTTCGTACGATGATCGTGTACCGGTATGTGCTACAGTAACTTCCGCCAGGAACTCTGCACCTTGCTCGAGTTGTACCGGGTTGATTTCTTTTCCGTCAGCATCGGTATAGCGAACACTGAGTGAAAGATTGCTTTGCGCATCTTCTTCCTGTCCGCGGGCCGGTGTACCTTCCTGTATAAGGCGCGTGAACAACATGCCGCTGCCTTCATTCACGATCTGTATACTTTCTTTCTTCAAGCCTTTGATCGGTATTTGTACCTGTGCTATCGGTAACTCTGTACTTGCATTGACAGTCTTTCCGTTTAATGTATAGGAGAATTTCAAAGCTCCACGTTTTTCAAGACCAGCAAACGAACCTACGGCTTTCAAGCAGAACGCTGTTTCCTGTGTACTCATCCAGTAGCCGTAATCACTTAAGTATTTAGATATATCTTTCAACAATTCGAATGCTTTTGTTTTATCATTCAGCAATACAAGTGTTTCCAGTATCAATGCTTTATCACGAACGTCTGATCCGTAGCTATAGCTTAACTCCCGGTAAGGTTTGATTTTCGTAGAGAGATTCGCGATCAGCTTTTTTGCAGCTTCCGGCTGACCGGCTTTTGCATACGAAGCTGCCAGCATCCACACGGCTGTAGACGTGAGGTTGGGTTGCTCGCGCAAGCGATTCATCGCTCCCATCTCCGGTGCACCGGCCAGTGCAAGAGTATATAAACGATACGCCTGCATCAGGTCGCTGTTATAGTATGTATCGTTGCGTCTCCACTCCAGCGCTTTATTCTTCTGATACTTCTTCCAGCGCTTCAGCATATCGGCAGGAACATAGTAACCCTTCGCTTCTGCTTCTATGAGGAAATGTCCGGCATAGGTTGTTCCCCACGGGTCAGACACTTCTGCTCCCGGCCAGTATCCAAAGCCACCATCGCGTTGTATAAAGGACTTGAGTCGTTCTATACCTGCCGTAATGTTGCGTTGTACATTTTTCTGTTCAAACTCGGTGAGCACTTTTACCTGGCTCAGGTATAACTGCGGCAATACCGATGATGTAGTCTGTTCGATACAACCATGCGGATATTGAATGAGGTAACGCAGACGTGAACCGAGGTTGATCGGAGGCATGTTTGAAACTTCGAGCACCGCTGTATTGGTTCCGGCTATACCATACGGTGCGGCTTCGGCTGTCCAGCTCTTGCCAGCGTCCAGTAGCGACTCCGTTATTTTTGTTACCGGTAAATTCGGATTGCGTACTTCAATCTCAATTATATCAGTAGCACTGAATTTACCCGAGCTTGCAGTCACTTCAACTTTAGCTATACCAGCTTCCGATTTTACGGCTATATCAAAATCAACTGTAAGATCACCGCTTGCAGGCATCGCTATAGATTTACTTGCACCACCTGCCACTGTAATCGGGCCGGTTGCCTTAACATCGATCCTGACATTGTGTATACCTTTTTCCTGTGTAAACAATGTTACCGGCAATTTCAATGTTTCTTCAGGCCCTAATACACGCGGTAATGTAGCGAGTACCATCAATGGCTTGCGTACCGGTGTTGCTTTCTCCGTTTTACCATATGCACCTTCATACCCTGCAACTACCATGGTGCGTACTGAGCCTATATATTGAGGCATGATGAACTTGTGCTCATCTGAGCTTCCGTCCAGTGTAAACGGACCGAAGAATTTCACTACTGGTTTAAATCGGTTTGCGCGGGCGTCATCTTCCTTCGCAGCACCTTCGGCATCACCACCCACTGCCAGTAAACGTTCAATGCGTGCACCGAACGCGCCCATCACGTCATCGAATACATCCCAGGTATGTACACCCAACGCTTCACGTGCATAGAAGCGACTCCAGGCATCCGGTGTTTTAAAGCGAGTTATATCCAGCAGACCTTCATCTACAACGGCTATGGTGTACGTCATTTTACGTTTATTCTTTTCGGAGACTTTGATCGTTACTTCCTGGCCAGGCTCCAGCACTTCCGGCATGTTAATGACCGGCTCCAGGTGTGTATTCGGATCTTCCACACGAATGGACGCTACACCGTATAAACGTATCGGCAAATCATTTATAGTCTGCGAGTGTGGTTGTAACAACGCTACATGTACATATACATTAGGCGCCATCTGGCTCGTAACATCAAAGCTGAATTTGGTTTCGCCCTGTTGTGTCTCAACCCAATAGGTCTGCAGTACTTTACTTCCGTTCTCTATACTTACCAACGCACGACCACCCTGTGCTCCACCCGGTATAGTTAGATTCACTTTCTCGCCAATGTTATACGAAGATTTATCGGTAGCGAACGACAGCATGGTAGCACCTCCGCGCGAATCGTCTCCGCGACTGCGGCTATACCAGCCCGGCTCATCTATATATATAATTTGCCCTGTGCAGTGACCAGACACCGGATCGCAGGCCCGAACAAAGTAACGCCCGTATTCCTGTTCACCAGTCTTCATCTCGAATGTCCACGAACCTTTACCATTCACCGTATTTACTTTACCACTCTTGATGAGTTTGGAGTAAGAACCTTCTACATAGTTGGCGAGACTTTCCTCAGAGTTATCCCACCACCAGCGCCAGTCGAGTTTATACATGCTGATCTCAACATCGTTGCGCGAAATCGCGTTACCCGATGGATCGAGGGTGGCAAATTCAATTTTGTGAGGTTTATCAAAATATAGTATACCGCTATATTTCTCACCTTCCGGCACTTTTATACCAACATAGCTTTCATACGGAGAGTATGGTATACTGAACCGGTCGATGCTGAAGTTACCGCTCTCTTCAAATACTTTTCCGCGGAACACGGCATTTAAAAATCCGGGAGCAGCATAGTTTGATTCCAGACTTACGTTTACAGTTGCCTTACCTTCATCATCGGTAAGCCCTTCAAATACAGGTGTTGCTTCGCTATAGAATGTGCGGGCCGGATCTTCAAATATATACTCCGGATATTTCGCAAACTCGGTCGGTACTTTCTGCAGTAACATATCGAACTCTGCTTTCAGATTTCTTCCCGGTGCACCGTGTAACCATTTTACATCCAGCTTACCCGTTACGTTGGCCGAGGTAAAACGTTCGGTACCAAAATCAAGATTTATCTTCAGCCTGTTTGGTTTTACCGTTTCAATTTTCAGTGTTTGCGAAAATTCAGTACCACCAACTTTTACGCGGCCTGTCCAATTACCGGTAGGTGCATCAGCACTGGTAGCTGTAGCAAACTTGTAGAAACCATTTTCAGAAGATGAGCGCACCAACCGGTTTACCACTTGCCCTTGCGGATTAGCCATTTCAAATACCACCGGGTGCGATGATGGCAACAGTTTATTTTTATCTTCTAATATAAAGGTGAGATACAACGAGTCCCCTGGGCGCCACACACCACGGTCGCCATATAAAAATCCTTTTATACCACGCTGCACTACTTCACCGGATACATCGAAGTTACTGACTGAAAGCGCATCGCCATTGGTTACTTTCAGATAGCCACGCTGCAAACCACTCTTGGCAACTATAGCGAAAGGCTGCTCTTTCGAAGTGATCCCTGCTTTACCTTCTGAATCCGTTGTTATCGAACCAATAAGCTGCTGCTGAAAATCATATACTTCGAGTTGAACACCAGATAGGGGTTGCGTTGTTTTCAGGTCGTTTACAAATACCAGCAGGTTGCCGTCATCACCACCTTTAGCCGTCAGGCCAAGATCAGAGGCGAGCACATTGCGCTGAATAGCACGACTGTTGGTATAGTATGATGAGTGGCACGGGTTATCACGTTGCTCCCAATCGTAATCATCTCCATAATAATATTCATCGTACGAATCATAATAACCTCCTTCATATTCGTATCCGTACTCTTCATCGTACTCATCAAATTGTCCGGAAGTTTCTTCGCCACTTTCCGCTTCCTCACCATCACAGTTATAGGTTGAGTATGCTTTTTTGAAATTCATCTTTACCTGGTATATAGCACCGGGTTCAGCACTGATGAGTTTGGACAGATCGAGTGTAAAGCGATTCCATTTTCCAAGATCAGTTACACCGGTGTTATCCAGTTGAATAGTTTTGGTCAGTATTTTCTTTCCCACTCTGCGCAGCTCACGATTTCCATCGAGGTTATTTACCTGGAAGAATTGCAGGATGTTATTCTCAAATATTTTTACAATCGTAACATCTACAGCATTCAGGTTTACCGCTTCGAAAGGTAACACGAGTCCGTCCGTGCTGGGGAGTATAGAACCTTTACCGGTAAAACGCACAGCTGGTGCCACTTGCTCGAATACAACTTCGGCTGTAGTAGCAGCCTTCATTTTATAGTCGAGTATATTTCGGATGCCGGCTTCGATGCGTATCGTCTTAGAACCAGACTGACGTACCGGAGGATATACCCATATTTCATTATCATGAATTTCAAATTCAAGGCTGGCCAGATCGGCAATAGTAATGAGTCCTTCGAGCGTTTGTTTTTCTTTAAGCGGATCAGAGAACTGTAACACTACATATTGATTGGGGCTCTGTACGACTTTAGCCTGCATCAACTTGAAATCGCTGAGTGAAGGAATTTCAACTTCTTCATCTTCACTGCGATTTATACCGATCGGACTACCATTGACACTAAGTTTTACTTTGCTAGCCTGGTCTTTCCGTGCTACATCTTCTACAACAAAAGAATGTTGCTTACCATCGGGGTTGTGTGTCCAGGTAACATTCAGATTTTTACCTTCCTGCTCGGGCGACAACATTTTCTCTACCGAAGCATTGTCGGCAAAGTCGGCCGTGGCGAGTGTTCCTTCGATCTTCTGACGTTTCAATTCCGTTTTCACATACGGCTTGATGTTATCTACCGATACTTCAAAGTTTTGTGGTATAACCTGAAATGTATACTCAAACGAACTGAGCTCACTGGGTACCTCCATTAATTTTGAAAGACCAAATTTCACTTCATATACCTGGCCTGAAGTAAGGCGTGCTTCCGGTGTAAACTCAACCGTACGTCTGTCGAGCCACACGGTTTTGCCGCTGATGGATGGACTGAACGAAAATAATTTAACGGAGCTTTCCTGACCAATCATGGTGGAGTCCACAGCTTCTTTTGCCAATATGATGCGCACCGTTGTTGATGAAGGCAACACACCTGCTGTATAAGATGCTATATATTCTCCAAAAGCAGGGTTGATGTAGCTGGGGCCTGGCTTGGTTCCTTTACTGGTGGTAAAATAGAATATTCCGGCAATAGCAATGATAACGGCCACCGTGCCGATGGCGATTTTCTTCCAGGGTAAACTGTTCATGTTAAGATCAGGTTAGAGGCCTAAAGATTGAGATTTTTTTGGAATTGGTAAGCGGAAACGCACTTTTTACTTTCTCATATCACCTACGTTGGCATCCATTTTTACGGAGTACTTACTTATTCATTCTACACACCATCCTTTTGTCTTTATGAATGAGTTTTTGAAACAGGAATATTTTCACAACACAGTGCTGGATTACCTCATTGCTGCTGCCATCATTTTTTTTGGTTTGCTGATTGTAAAACTCTTTAAGCGAACCATTTTAAGGCAGCTCAAAAAATTTTCCGATCGTACCTCCAATAAGGGAGATAATTTCATTGTAGATAGTATTGATCGATTCGGGATACCGGCTCTCTCGTACTTTATTGTTTATGCCGGGTTGAACTACCTGGAGCTTTCGGTAAAAACACAGAATGTACTTCGCATCGCGACAGCTGTAGTTGTTACATTTTTTGTACTGCGACTTCTTTCGTCCACTATTCTGCTGATTCTTCAGGGCTATATTAAACGACAAGAGAACGGTGAAGAAAAAGTTAAACAACTGGCGGGCGTTATGCTGCTCGTTAACATTGTTATCTGGGTGCTGGGTATTGTGTTTCTCATCGATAACCTCGGCTATAATGTTACCACCATTATTACCGGGCTCGGTATAGGCGGCATTGCTGTTGCACTCGCGGCACAAAATATACTGGGCGACTTATTCAATTACTTTGTGATCTTCTTCGACAGGCCTTTTGAGGTTGGTGATTTTATTGTGGTGGATGACAAGCTCGGATCGATTGAGTATATCGGCCTGAAGACCACGCGACTGCGAAGTCTTTCCGGTGAGCAGATTGTGATTGGTAATGCCAATCTTACCAACTCGAGAATCCACAACTTTAAGCGACAGGTTAACCGCAGGGTTGTATTTACTTTCAATATTGATTACCGCACGCCCATTGAAAAAGTAAAAAACGTTGCGGGTATGGTTCGTTCGATTATCGAGCAACAACAGACTGTACGATTCGATCGCGCGCATTTCGCTTCGTATAGCGACTGGAGTTTGCGATTTGAGGTGGTGTACTTTGTACTGGAACCTGACTATAACAAGTACATGGACATTCAACAGAATATTAATATACAGTTATACGAAACACTGCAGAAGAATGAAATCTACTTTGTGACTACGCTGCATGTTTCCATGGCACCGCCTCCACCGCCAGCAGAAGACGATGATGCAAATGACACCAGCCATCAACACAATCGGGAAAAAGAAACCACAGTGCAAAACGGAACATAGCCCGCTAACTTTGTTTGCCTGTTATTGGTCAATATATCTTTGATCTGCCGGATGTTTTCTGAAGATATACCCTCTGTTTGTGCGTTGAGTACCAGACTGCTTTTTTGTAGTTTGAAAAAAATTATAGTTTAACCTTAAAAATCCGGTGGCGATTTACCTTATTTTTGAGGTAATATTGGAGGAAAACTTTTTCGAAATATAATTTGATGAAACCGTTATCCATCCTTACTGTTGACGATCAGGCGCTATTCCGTGAGGGACTTACGTTGGTATTGAACAAGTTGTACCCGAACGCGAAAGTAAAGCAGGCCAGCAGTGGTCCTGAAGCATTTGACCTGATGAGCAATCATGTTTTTGATCTGCTATTGCTGGACATTGGTATGCCTGGCATGAATGGCATGGAAGTAGCCAAGCAGGTTATGCTCGATCATCCGTCTACGCACATCATTATACTTACGCAATACAATGGTGAAGCCATGATTACGCACCTGGTACAATCAGGCGTTCATGGTTTTCTGCTCAAGAACAGTGGCTCACAAGAAATAAAAAAAGCAATTGAAACTGTACTCAGCGGCCGCCAGTATATCACAACCATGATCCATCCTTCGCTTCTGAAAGATGAGAAGACTACCAATGCACCATCGGTACGTTTCAGCAAACGCGAAGCAGACATATTGATGTACCTGAAACTTGGTAAATC
>DJFR01000067.1:33116-45014 GCA_002432545.1 Flammeovirgaceae bacterium UBA5867
CAAACGAGTAATGTAGCCGAGTTGATCTCGTATGCCTATAAAAATGGCGTACTAGGCTGATGCTGTTAGGGGCATCACAGGAAATTTATCAGCACTGTCTTTCTGGCGAGGATTGAATTCAATAATAACACGCAGACCTCTCGGAGATATAGGCTCCCTGCGAAATGTTGCTCCTATACTTTTAGCACGCTTGGCCAGGTTGATAGTACCCATGCCGGAAGATTTTTCTTCGTTCTCCTTGCGTCTGTAATCCGATCCGTCATCTTCTACCGTAATGGTAAGTAACTCATCTTCCCAATGAAGATGTACTGAAATGTTCCAGGCATTGGAATGTTTAATAGCGTTGGAAAATAATTCCTGCACCATTCTGAACAAGTTGAGCTTTTGACGTTGATTGATCGGCACGGGATTACCGCTCTGCACAAAATGCATGTGTGTTCCCTTCAGCGCATCGAGTTTGTGACACAATTCGCGAATGGCAAAATTCAAACTCATGCCTTCTATAAAATCCGGAGAAAGATTCCAGATGATGTTGCGGATGCTCTCTATAGTTCTGTTCAGGTTGCGCTTCACAACAATGAGCTTGGCTTCAATGTGTGGTGGCAGTGCATCTGCTTCGCGCATTACCAGGTCAAGATCAAGGTGTATAAGACTTAGTACGGTTCCTAAATCATCGTGCAGGTCGCTGGAGATACGCTGACGATCATGCTCGATAAATTCATTTACACGCGACCAGGGTATATGTTCTACGGTTGAGTCGTTGACCTGCACAGCCCGCCTTATCTCTTTTCTTTTATCAAGCCAATAAAAAACCAAAGCGGTTACACCTGAACTGGCTAACGCCACTAAAATGTAAATTGCAATCATATTGCTAACTTGATTTGTCGTTTGATTTCGGTTAGTTAGTAAAGAAGTACCTCTATACTTTATGGTTTATATGGCGCCAGCTATTAATCTCTCCCAAACGGCCAATTCACTTCTAAAACCTTTGTAATTTAAACGATTATTCAAACTTTCAGAAGTCATGAACGTGGTTTTCATTATGGCCTCAATTTTCTTCCAAACTGCTTCATTTAAGCAGCAACAACAAAATTTTGAACGGGTAAAAAACGCTTACATCGAAAAGGAAGCTATCGTAAAACAATACTTCACCCAAAAACATTTCAATGCCTCCGGGTTTCACCTCTTTATCCAGGCTTT
The DNA here is from genome assembly GCA_002432545.1 of Flammeovirgaceae bacterium UBA5867. GTDB lineage: Bacteria > Bacteroidota > Bacteroidia > Cytophagales > Cyclobacteriaceae > Ohtaekwangia. The sequence continues at coordinate 34,317 of DJFR01000067.1, forward strand.
CAAGAAAGAACAGAAACTTGAGATCTGGATACGCGAAAAGAATAAACCGGAATACGCATTGCTCACTACCTATAATTTCTGCTCAACATCGGGTGTATTAGGACCTAAACGCAAAGAAGGCGACAAGCAAATTCCGGAAGGTGTTTACCAGATCAATCATTTTAATCCGGTTAGTAATTTTCACTTGTCGCTGGGTATCAATTATCCGAATGCATCCGACAAGATATTAAGTGACAGCCAACGCCCCGGGAGTGCTATTTATATACATGGCAATTGCGTTACGATCGGGTGTATACCGATAACGGATGACAAGATCAAGGAGCTATATATACTTGCTATAGAAGCGCGCAACAACGGGCAAATCAGTATACCGGTTCACATCTTCCCGACAAAGCTTGACGCTGCCAACTTTGATCAGTTAAAATCAGCATATAGTCACGCGCCTGCCTTGATAGATTTCTGGAGTAACCTTCAAACGGTTTACCTCAACTTCGAAAAAACAAAACAGTTAACCACCGCCAAAGTAAACGCCCGCGGACAATACTTCTTTTAAAAACAAAAGCCTTGAGCTGCCGGCAGCTCAAGGCTCTCACTTCTCAAGGCCTGGTTCTATTTGCTCTTCTCTAATACAAGTGTCACTTTATTAAAGTCGGCTGACGCGTTGATCACTTTTCTGAAATCTTCATAGCGTGCCAGTGGTGCAAAGATCTCTTTATAGTATTCCTTAATGGAGATCTCGAGTATATTGTCTTTTATAGTATAGTCTGACTGAAAGAGGAACGGCATTTTCTCTTTGTCCTTATAAGTGATATCGATCTTCAGATCCTGTGGATTTTTTATAGTATATCCGGATGGAATCTGGATTTTGATGGTGCGATCGTAACCACGATTAAATTCGTTTTCAACTTCGGTTAGACGTTTATCATCGCGATACATTTCTACCTGCGGCCCGATCAGTTCACCGGCTTTGAATAAAATTCGAGGTCCTGCTTTTTCAAGGAAGTGCGAAGAATTAAAATCAACATTGATCTCAAAATTACCGGCCTTCTCTTCCAATGGTTTTGCTGTCCACTTTCCTATAGTGGCATCGGGAGCGGTTTGTTTGGTGAGTTCTTCGATCATGCGTGTGCGCTGCTCTTCGGTCATCAAATCGTAATACGGACCAAAGTACATGGCATTATAGCCTCCGAATACTCGCTTTTGTTTGATGCTTACAGAAGAGAGGTCATCTGCAAAACTCACATTCATATCAAGGTTATCGCAGCTGAGCATATAGTCCGCTGCCGGAATTTCTTCAACCGATGCAAGGGCCGATTTCATATCACCCACAGCAAAGGGTTCTATAAATAAACCTTTGGTCGCTGTAAATTCTGCAGGCACCAGCGGGTAACGTGTCTCAAAAACATACGGAGCTATAAATCCTTTTGTGTCAGGAAAGTAAAGTAAATATTCATCAAGGTACGACCACGAATCAAAGGTTCCGTCAAACTTCAACTGCTCGCGGCTACACGTAATTACCGGGTGACATTTTATACCGGCTTTCTCAAATGTTTTAATAAGCAGCTTGGTCATTCCTTCACGTGAAGCAAGTTTACTTTTAATGATTGAAGTAACTTGTGATAATGACTCATCGCTACGCTCGTTATTAACCTTTACACTTGATTTGATTTTCTGTTCGATATTCCGAATACGTAGTGGTGTAGCCTTGGAAGGATCATCACCTAACGTCTTTGCAAATTTCTCCAGCGCTTTATCATCATCCTTTGACGTGGTATATAAAACAGAATAGAAAGTTTTCGCTGCTTCGTCCCAGGTATATAAGCGGGCCTGCGAACGTGCTGTATTGTAAGCAAGTTTAAATTCAATGCGCTTACGATTGGCATCGAAGTACGAGAAGGCCTCCTGTTTCAAGGCAGGCACATCTTTCATCGTAGCAGTATATTGATTTAGTTCTTTGTTGTCATTCTCTTCCTGTTTTACATCCGAGAATCCCTGGTAAGCTTTAAAATCAAATTTCAAATGCGCAGGACATGTAAGCAGAAATGAACTTGCTTTTACCGGTGCATCATATTGCGTATATACCCGATCGAAAACACTGGCGCGCATTTTACGCGTATAGTAATATTCAATCTCGCTGCCCATCTCAACACCTTCTATAGCAAATATGCGATAGGCATTTCCGCTTTCTTCTTCTTTCAACTCCTTAAGATTGGACTTATCGAAGTAGATGGCTTTTCCTTCTTTATTAATGGCACGCGCCTTCAGTTCAATCAGATCAATCGTATTGTTCATGGAGATAACAATGCGATTGTGTTTCTGGATCGCTTCATCGTTGTTTACAAGTACAATGCGATGAACGGTGGAATACATCAAAAACTGATTGTCTTCCAGCATATATTCATATTGAGCATGCTGTTTTAAGATCAGCTCCGTCAGATCTTTTTCATTGGCGGCAAGGGTATAGCGGCTGCGGTTCTTTTCCCACTCATACGGTTTGATATCAGCTGCCTGTGCGGCAAGTGCAAAAAACACGAGGCATATAATCGCCCAAAAATTTTTATTCATACGTTTTATTCTTCCGTTATTTTTTCTTCAGGATAATAGACTCTTTGTAGGTTTCGCTGATCTGCTTCACCGTTTCATTCCAGCGGCCGAACTGATCGGGCTGCAGCAATATATAGTCAAGGTAAAATTTCTTGGAGGCAATTATCTTACCGGACTTCGACTGGTATGTTATCTCACATCCCAGCAGCGGGCCATCGATCTTCGCATCGGGTGGCAAATATTCAACCGTATATCCTTCCGGAATTGCCATTTCGATTACTTCGTATTTTATATACTTATACTCCGACTCGCGCGGAGATTTGCGGGAGGCTACGTTGATCACATCGTTATAATAATCTTTGTTCAGATTCAGGTTGATATATAGTTCATCGCCAAGTTTTTGAAAATAGTCACTCAGACGAAAGTCGTAGTCAATGCGCGTTGGTTTATCGTGATCGTCCAGTGAAGACAAGGTATATTTATCCAAATAGAATTTGTTGCTTCCCTTGCCTACAAGTCGTGTGATATAACGCTTCACATCATCTTTCTCCGATCGATCGAGTTCATAACCGCCAAACACTTTCGGGTAACCTGATAATGTACTTTTACCGGAACCGATCAGTTGCGCACCGTCAATACGAATAGTCATTGAGTCGGTCATAATATTTTTCTCTTTCGCAATAACCGGTACTTCTTTTACTTCATAATGGCCTGCATCTATACCGATAAGCGCTTCTTTACCCTGGATCATAGAGGAAGGATATCCGAAAGCAGTGTGATCGCTTGTGCCATCCAGAAAATAATACTGACCATCTTTTGAAATATAGGTTGCAATCATGTGGTTGTCTACCAGCGGAGTTGGCACTTCGGTGTAGCGGTATGGTATATCGCGTGTACCGATCCAGGTGTGATAGGCTTTTATACCGGCCAGCTGCAGCATGTTCACGATAAGATTTGCCATATCCTTGCAATCACCATATCGTTTCTCGCACACGTACGAACCGCTGTGTGGTATAAGGCCGCGCATACCTTGTTCAAAAGCTATATACTGAATGTTATTCTGCACCCAATAGTAAACTTTCTTAACAGTTTCTATCTCAGATTTACTTTCAGCTTTAATCTTCCCGGCAATCGCTACAAGCTCTGGTGAATTTTCTTTATTGAGTTTCTCTACGAATGTATAGTACCAGTGATACAGGTCGTCCACGTTGGACAATACATTTATCGTACCCTTCTTTGTTTTGTAAGACTTCACATAACAGATCACGTGCGGGGCGTAATACCGCAGCGAAGGGCTCTTGTCCTCCGACTTGAGCGCAGGCATAAACTGTGCTGTCCACTCGTAGGTTACGGTGTTCCCTTTCTCCGTTTTACGAAACTGGATCTGTTTGTTGTTATCGTTCAGCACCTGGTATGCCAGGTCTACATCCTTTGTTGTCTTGATGGTATAGGTCGTTTTTCCTTGCGGCAGGTAAGCGCTGAATATATAGCCGTGAATAAAACGGACGTCTTTAAGATTTTCACGATACTCAAGTTGAGTACGATTACGCGAAGCTATCGAAGGGAAATCAAAGGAATAGTAATACGAATCATCATAAAATATACCGGCACTGCGATCGCTGTTCTTTTTGAAATTGGACACCACCATTTCTTTATACCGGTTCTTGTCCCACACCAGCGTTTTTGCTTTGATGTTCGCCACCTGGCTAAAGTGCGAACCGTATACACGCTTGCCTGATAGCATATCGGTTTGTTCCTTCAGGTGAAGCACATCTTCACCTACATCCAGAAATGCGCGTAGCGAGTCTCCATCCGGAGTAATGTTCAATACTTCGGAGCGCTCTATGAACACGGCAGGCTCATCCGGAAAACGCTCCTTGAATTGCTGCCACAGATCGGTTGACTGAGCTTTGCTTATCGCGAAGCTGCCCGACACCAGGATACATGCGAGAATTATTTTTTTCATATATACGTCATCATTAACCGTTGCAAGTACTTACTGCAACATGATGTGTGCGTGTGATCTGAACGTAGTGAAAAACTACTGCGCTGTGCCCCACCAGAAATTAAATGTCTGAGACTTTGTGCCTTTCTTGTTTACAACAGCCTTACCGTTGCGAATACCGCGCAGAAAAGTCTCCTGCTTCAGCAACGTACCATCTTCATAGTATTCTTCAACGACACCGTGAAACTCATCATCTTTGTACTCGCCTTTTTCGCGAACCTTCCCGCTCGGATAATATATAGTATAGGTGCCTTCGTAGTCGCCATATTTATAGTTGTGTTCACTATATAGTTTACCATTCGCAAAATATATACGTTTCTTACCATCCAGTGTGCCATCTTTATACTGTTCCTCAAAGGCAGGAGAGCCATTCGGATAGGTTGCTTTGATAACGGTTGTTGTAGCTGTAAATGGAATCCATGCACCAAAGCCCCCGGCTGCATCGGCTGCACGGTATGCAATCAAGTCATTCTCATTATATAGCTTCTCCAGCACAGGTGTACCCTCTGGAGAATTATAGCGTGCTATACCAGTCCGTTCATCTTTTGCGTACGGTATGATTGCCGATACTTTCCCATGCATATAATAAAATGTCCATACGCTGTCGCTGTAATCCTGTACATATTTACCGGTATAGTCCAGTTGCCCATCGCTGTAATACGACTTCCATACACCTTCACGATTACCATTTATATACTGCACTTCGGCTATTACCTGGTTGTTGATCTCGTGATTTTTATAAGCACCATGTCGTTTCCCGCCCATCAGGCCATAGGTATAGTGCAGGCTGCCATCGGGATACCAGCGGGAGACTGCACTGGTATAGTTTCCACATTGTACTACAAACTTTGACTGAGGTTTCTTCGATGCAAAAAACGTTTCATACACCTGCTTGTTTTCTTCGTTGTGTCTCTGTGTTACTACTTCGCCTTTGGAATTATAAGAGAGGAGATTCTCAATCTGCCCGTTGTTGTAAACTGTTACGGCACCTATCTTTCCATCCGCGTTATACTCAATATAGTCACCCGTCAATTGGCCGTTCAGATAGTAAGCATCTGATTCGAGTATACCATCCGGATAATATGCTAACCATTGCTGCTCACGTTCGCCATCCTGCATCCATCCTTCTTCTTTCACTTTACCATTGGGATAAAATTCCTGGTAATAACCATGCATACGGTCATCTACATACTGGAATATAAATTTCTTCTGGCCGTTACGATGATACTCAACCGCTTCNNTATTTCCACAAACCTTCCTGCTTTCCTTTTTTATAGCCGCCCTCAGCACTTAACTGCCCGTGTATATAATAGTTTTTCGATGTAAATGTACCATTGCTGTTTTCAAACTTACCCAGCTCTTTGCCTTCGGGTGTATAGTATATCAATTTAACCAGCGCATCATTTTTATACGTCTTCACAGCAGAAACTTTTCCATTTGCATAAAACGTATCATCACCCTGAAATTCGCTTTCGGCATTGAGGGTTCGTTTTTCAATAATATTGCCATGCATGTCATAGAAGGTCCAGTCACCAACCGAGTTACCGGCTTTAAAATGTCCGGTCTTTTCGGGACGACCGTTGCTATAGTAGTAATTCCACTCGCCTTCTGATTTGTTATTTACATAGTTTCCTTTGGTGCGCAGCTTCCCGTTGGCATGGTATTCCACATACGGCCCTTCCAGCAAATCATTTTTATAAATACTCTTGCTATAGAGCTGTCCACTTTCATAGTACCCTATAAATTCGCCAGTAGCTTTGTCGTCTATATACTCGTACGACATATCCGTTTTTCCATTTGGATAGAACGACTGTCCTTTTCCATTGCGCTTACCGGCTTTATATACCAGTTTCTCACGCAGCCCTCCGCAACGATGGTATAGTTCAATATCTCCATCTATCGCATCGTTCTTCAAAAAGAAATGCTGTCGTTTGGCTCCATCCGAAAAATATACTGTTACCTCTCCTGTTTCATAGTTCTCCACACTCTTTATCACACCCGTGGTCAGGTAATATTTCCAGGTACCGATCTTGTCGCCATTGTTGTTATAGTTTCCTTCGGCAGAACGTTCCATGTTATTATGGAAGTATATCCAGCGTCCCATGCGCTTCTCACCTTGCTCAACACCCAGCGCATCCAGCCGGTTACTGTCATCATACCAGGCTGGTATGGGTTTATCAAAACCAACCTGCGAAGCTTCCAGCACCTCGCGCTTTTTCTTCATCTCTTCATTGGCAACGGTATAAAAACCGTTCAGTGCTTTTTCATTTTTCTTGCGCCATTTTCTAACTACATCATTATCGGCTGATGCCAGTATATGGAACAGGAATGGCTCCATCATATTTTTTTCTTTGATGGCTTTATAGATGGGCAGATAATAATTTACCCAACGATCATCGCCCGATGTATTAATGATACCGAGTTGTTCAAAGAACATTTCATACTGCTTTACAACGGGAGCCGTAACGCCAGTCTTCGTTTTAAAATTTTCTTCGAGCGCGATCTTGGCGCGAATGATCTGATCGAGCTTTTCACAACCATTTGAGCCGATGGCAGCAAGCGAGCCTTCATCCTGTACCTGGTTCGATAAAACTTTATCCGCATATACCAGCACCGAGTTATCGGTACTGCTTACGCCCAGGTACATACCAAATGAAAACATAGCATGCGTTTTACGTCCTTGTCCTACCGCGATGCGCCCCAGGTTTAAGTGACTGCCTGCATGAAAGGGATTTACTGCAAGTACTTTAAAAAAGCAGTCGATCGCTTTATCATAATCTTTATGATTGTAATACGTTATACCTAAATTATAGACGAATGAAACATCGAACGGATATTGTTCGATCGCTTTGTTGAACAACACAACAGATTTATCGAAGTCACCTTTTTTATCGGTAGCTATAGCCCGCGATTTCAGCAGGTGTGCTTTATATATACCGGGCTTCACCAGTGCTTCATCACAAACCTCGATCGTTTTATCGTACTGCTTGTTGGCAGTATACGCGAGCGCAAGTTCCGAAAGCATATATACATAGTTGGTATCACGCTTGGGAACGGTTAGAAATTTAGCTATGGCAGCTTCATATTTACCGGAGTCGTATAAAACAGTAGCCTGTCCAATTACTTCACCGGAATTTATAAGCGGAATTTTCTGAGCGATAACGGCAGGGGTAAGCGCAAAGCTTATTGCCAGCAACAGGTAGCGAATCATAGAGGTATCTTAGCGGTAGATTTATTCTTCAAAATAATAAAAGAGATACGATGACTCCCGCGAGGTGTAATATTTTATTGCAAAAGCATTGATTCGCCCTAAAAAAAGAAGCGGGCCACTTACGCAGCCCGCTTCTATGTATAGATGTCTGATCACGTACTAAACGCGCTCTTCCACTTTGTTCATCACTTTTGTCTGAATCTGGATCGATTCGTTGTGGATCAGTTTCAACAGTTCGCTGGTGAATTGTTCATTCAGTCCCATTGCTTTTCCAAGCGTGATACGGGTCTGAATGATCTCTTCCCAACGGTTTACCTGAAGGATCGTAACGTTGTTGTCCTTTTTATACTGTCCTATTTTCTCAGAGATTTTCATACGTGAAGCAAGCTTCGACATGATTTCATCATCCAGGTGGTCGATCTGCTCACGAAGTATACTCAGTGTATCTTTAAACGTTTTGTTGTCAGATGAAACCGTACGAACCACGAGTCCTTCCACAATTTTACCCAGCACAGAAGGTGTTACTTGTTGTTTCGCATCGCTCCAGGCAGCATCCGGGTTAATATGGCTTTCGATCATTAAACCGGCCATATCAAGGTCAAGTGCTTTTTGAGAGATCAATGCAATGAGTTCGCGGTTACCTGCAATGTGACTAGGGTCGCAGATGATGTCCAGCTCAGGAATACGGGTTTTCAGTTCAATTCCCATGTCCCACATCGGAGCGTTACGGAACGGACCTTTTTCGAATGAAGAGAATCCGCGGTGAATCGCTGCCATCTTGGTGATACCTGCTTTGTTAAGACGCTCAAGCGCACCGATCCAAAGTTCTAGATCCGGGTTGATCGGGTTCTTCACCATTACCGGTATATCTACACCTTTCAGTGAGTCTGCAACTTCCTGTACCGAGAACGGGTTTACGGTTGTACGGGCACCGATCCAAAGTATATCTACACCAGCTTTCAGTGCTGCTTCTACGTGTGCTGCGTTCGCTACCTCTGTAGTAATTGGCAAGCCTGTTTCTTTTTTAGCTTGTGCCAGCCACTTCAATCCTTCTTCACCTGAACCTTCGTACTGACCAGGTCTTGTACGGGGTTTCCAGATTCCTGCGCGCAATGCATGCACCTTACCGGTAGCTGCTAATTGTTTTGCTGTTGCTACTGTTTGCTCTTCTGTTTCTGCACTGCAAGGGCCGCTGATAATAACAGGCTTGCTGGCGGTTGGCAACCATGAAGAGATCGATTCGAGTTTCAAAGAGTGTTTCATAATATTTGGAGCAGTGTTAGACTATTTATAGTATATATTAATTTATTGATTAGTTATTGCGAGGTTCAGTGATTTGCGTTTCGCTCTGCTGGCTTTTTGTTTTCAGCTCTATACCATCGAGTACCCTGCGTATTTCATTGGCACTTGACATAATACGATTGAGTTCTTTTATGTCGCGCTTCATCAGGTAATAATGGAAGCGTTGCAGGTGCATAATATATTCCAATAAAGCCTGGCTGAGATATTCAAGATTCTGTTCAAAGATGGGTGCCCACATTTCCGGAGAGCTTTTCGCAAGACGAACGGTAGATGCAAAACCGCTGCCTGCCAGTGCGAATATATTTTTCTCATCCTTCTCAATGTCCAATACAGTTTGTCCTAACAGGAACGAACTCACGTGCGACAGGTGCGATACATACGCTACATGTTTGTCGTGTTCTTCCGGTTCCATAAAGATGGTACGCANNATGTTAGTCTTATTACGGAACAGTCCGCTGAAAGCCGCTTCCGGTCCTGAGTTCTCTGTACCGGCAATCGGGTGTGCCGCTACAAATTGTTCACGTTTGGGATGATTAGCTACAGAACGGGAGATGAGGTTCTTGGTTGATCCTGTATCAATCACCACGGCTGTAGGTTTCACTGCATCGAGTAACGAAGGCAGCAACTGGCACATGGCGTTAACCGGTATAGCGAGGATAACGATATCAGCTTGCTGCAGCGCTTTATCTTCTGCCTGCACTTTGTCTACCAACCCCAGGGCTACTGCTTTTTGGCCGTGTTCAGCATTCAGGTCAACACCCGTTAACTCTGTAGCAACGCCTGCTTTACGCAAGTCGATCGCAATAGAGCCTCCGATCAATCCTAAACCTATAACTGTAACTTTCATATACTATGCTTTTGCCGCTGACAGTTTTTCTGCTGGCGACTTTTTCAAAAATTCATTGATCCGGTTCAATGCCTGGTTCAGGGATTCAACTGTGCAGCAAAGTGATATACGTATATATCTTCTGCCACCTTCGCCAAAGATGAAACCGGGTGTTATAAATACTTTTGTTCCGTATAGAATTTCATCGATCCACTTCTCAACGTCTGCTATATGTGCAGGTGCTTTCGCCCATACAAACAATCCTGACTGATCGTTTGAGTAGGCGCATCCCAACACATCAAGTATTTGCCTGGCAACCTCTTTGCGTTCAGCATATACTTTATTCAGGGAGGTGAACCATTCTTTACCGCTCTTCAATGCTTCCGTAGCGGCATGCTGCAACCCGAGAAACATTCCGGAATCCATATTACTCTTAACCTTGAGTACAGCATCGATAAATTCTTTCTTACCGGCTACCCAACCCAGGCGCCAGCCTGCCATGTTATGCGATTTACTCAGTGAGTTCAGTTCCAATGCTACTTCATCAGCTCCTTCAATTGAAAGTATACTCATCGGATTTTCGTTGAGCACTAAACTATATGGATTGTCATTTACAATCAGGAATTGATGTTCGCGTGCGAGATCAACCAGCTCTTTCAATTCTGCCCGTGATGCTACGCGGCCTGTTGGCATGTGCGGGAAGTTTACCCACATGATCTTTACTTTCGAAAGATCACTTTTTTTCAATGCCGCTATATCTATGCCCCAGTTAAGATCTTCGCGCAGATCGTAAGGTCTTAATTTAGCACC
>DJFR01000067.1:45022-45490 GCA_002432545.1 Flammeovirgaceae bacterium UBA5867
TGCATGATTCCTTCTTTCGATCCCATCAGCGGAAGAATCATTGTCTCCGGATCGATCGTAGTGCTATACGTGTTCTGGTAAAAATCAGCGATCGCTTTTCTGAAGGCCGGTATACCTTTATAATTCTGATAACCGTGGTTAGCTGGATTTTTTGCTGACGCAATCAACGCATCTATAGCATTAGACGATGGCGCCTGATCCGGACTACCTATACCGAGATTGATTACGCGTAACTCCGGTGTATCCAATCCCCTCACCTCAGCGAGTTTTCTACTGAAGTAGTACTCTTCAACGTTAGCGATTCTGTTAGCTGTTTTTATCATTTGCTTATTCGTTCGTTAGAGTCCGAAAGTCAAAGAGTCCGGAAGTCGGGAAGCCGTTTCGTAGTTGGTACTGTTTAGACTTCCCTGCTCGTTCATCTCTAATTTTCTTACTATCTATACCTATATTTATTCTATTCTATAAATC
>DJFR01000067.1:45555-48079 GCA_002432545.1 Flammeovirgaceae bacterium UBA5867
CTTTTCCATTCTACATCGATGTGTATAGAATATTCGCTTGGCCTGCCGATGATCGGTATAGATTGAATTTTGGTTAAGTTGATGCTGTTGTTCTTAAAAGTTGTCAACGCATCTGCAAGACTTCCCACTTCGTTTGCTACTTCAAAACACAACGAAGCTTTGTTGCTTTCAATTTTACCATTGCTGCGTTTTGCTAAAACAAGAAAGCGTGTGAAGTTTTTCTTATGAGTCTCAATTCGTTTTTCGAGAATTGTTAAACCATATTTCTTCGCGGCAAATTCGTTTGCTATAGCAGCTGTGTTTTTAAGCTTGAGTTCTTTTACGCGTTTTGCCGAGAGCGCTGTGTCATCGCTTTCGCGGATCTCCACACCATTGAGGGAGTGTAAAAACTCCGAGCACTGGCGTATAGCCATGGGGTGCGATTCAATGGTTTTTATATCGGTAATTTTCGTTCCGGGCAACACCAGCAGATTCATGTGAATCGGAAGGTATAGTTCGCCTATTATATTAAAGTGATAATCCTGCAGCAGAAAGTAGTTAGGTAAGATACTTCCTGCAATAGAATTTTCTATCGCCATTACAGCGTAGTCGCTGGTGCCGGTCTTTAAGCTTTCACAGAGTTGGTGAAACGAAAGGCACTCTACTGTTTCAATCGGTTCGTTGAAATAGGTAAGAGCCGCCACTTCGTGAAAGCTGGTAGCGATACCCTGAATTGCAATCTTTAATTTTTTCTTCTTCGCCATTTTCCTAAAGTCTCTATAAGCAAAAAAGTCCCGGTTTTGCCGGGACTTTTCTGAGTTTATCTGTTATCTTCTTAACAACATACCACTCTTAGAGTCCCGTCTTGGGTCTAAAATAGTAGTAAAAGTAAAAGAAGGTGTTAGCGTTCATTTCTGTTGCTGTTGTGAGCCAAAGATAAAATCATTTTATGGGGAGTTCCAAGCACCCGCTAAATCTTTTTTCGAAAATTTATTAGAACTAATGATTGTTAGTCAGCACGTTACGGTTGTAGATTTTAGGATTGAAAGATTGGAAGATTGCAAAATTGGAAGATTAGGTGATTATCATTTGTGCACGCTATATGAAATTGATTCTGCTTTCGTGAAACATCAATGATGGTTAAGAAATAATGTTTCGCCTGTAGATTTATACTTTACAAATAACGTTAACGATTAACAACTACATTTACCTTGTAATAACTTTAACCCTATACATATATGAAAACTATATTCAAATTATCCTCTCTCTTGCTACTGGTGCTGCTATATGCCTGCGGACAGAAATCACATGAACATGGCCATGAGCATGAGCATGCACACGATGCTGCTGATACTTCTGCAAATGCAAAACTCTATAGCGATGTAATGGCTATACACGATGAAGTGATGCCAAAGATGGGAGACATTTATACTTTGAAAGAAGGCCTTAAAAAGAAATTGGAAGATAATACTGAAGGCGATAAGAAAAGTGAAATTGAAAGCACTATCACCAAACTCGATGAAGCTGATAAAGCAATGCGTGTATGGATGCGTGAGTTCAAACCGGAAGACATTACGGATGAAGCCAAGAAACGTGAATACCTGGATAACGAAATGGAGAAGGTGAAGAAAGTGCGTGAAGATATGCTCGCGGCTATAGAGCAGGCGAAGGCACTTTGAGGCGTTAACCGTTATCCGTTACAAGTTATCCGTTAATCGTGAATACAAAAATCCAATGACACAAAGAACTCTAAAGAAAAGCGCAAAGGAACACAGGGAGTTTTAACAGGCGGCACAATTAGCGGGTAACGGATAACGATTAACCTGTAACGGATAACGACTAACGCCTTTGGAACCCTAACAGGATAACAGTACATTCGCGCACCTAAACGAGCATTATGGATTTAAAATACATTCCGCTGAATGACCTCCACGCAAAGCTGGGAGGCAAGATGGTTCCTTTTGCCGGTTACAACATGCCGGTTCGTTATTCATCTGACATTGAAGAACACATGACTGTGCGCAACGGTGTAGGTGTGTTTGATGTATCGCACATGGGTGAGTTTACTGTGAAAGGTCCGCAGGCACTTGATCTGATTCAACGTGTAACCAGCAACGATGCATCGAAACTGGTAGATGGCCAGGCACAGTATTCATGCTTGCCTAATGAAACCGGTGGTATTGTTGATGACCTCATTGTATATAAAGTAAAGGACAACGATTACCTGATTGTTGTTAACGCCAGTAACATTGAAAAGGACTGGAACTGGATCAGCAAGTTCAACACGAAAGGCGCTGAGATGAAAAACATTTCAGATGACATATGTCTCTTTGCCGTGCAAGGCCCGAAGGCTGCAGGTATACTTCAGAAGTTAACGAAGACAGATCTCAGCACAATCAAATACTATCACTTTACTATTGGCGAATTTGCCGGAGTAAAAGATGTAGTAATATCAAACACAGGCTATACCGGTGCCGGTGGATTTGAGATTTATGTAAATAAGCAGTACGCAGAAAAGGTCTGGAACGATATCTTCGAAGCCGGT
>DJFR01000040.1:0-9335 GCA_002432545.1 Flammeovirgaceae bacterium UBA5867
TTAAAATCCTGTGGCTAGTAATAGTCGTGCGGGTTCAACTCCCGCCCCGGGTACAAAAAGGACAGGTATGTCTGTCCTTTTTCTTTTTGTCCTATTCTTAGGAAAAAGCATTTCGTTACTCAATCGAGCACTTTTTTATTCGTACTCAACACATTTGTATACTCAACATTTTTGTCAGCATGCTTGTGATCGATATGCACTAATGTCCAATTGTCTCAAGCGGTCTGTCTCATAATCCGATCCACAACTTCTGTCTCAAGAGCTACAATTCTTAGCTGTCTCAAANNTGTCTCAAAGCTGTCTCATCGAACAACTGTCTCAAACGCTATTGTCTCATTCCATAAACAGCGATGTTAAACCAGTTATTGTTGCATCATCATTAATGGATAGAACAATTCTTTTGCCGGATAAAAGAATGAGACATCAACCTTTGCTATACATTTTTCAATCTATATAGCTGTTTTTCATAATTATATAGACAGCGATTGATTCCACACTTCTCTCTTATGAAAATGAGGAGGAAATGTATCCAATAGTAATTGGCATAAGATTATTGTGCGCTCGAAAAAAAATTTTTAAAAATTTAACATTGGAGCTTCGTGCAGTTGATACAAGTTTTTGATACACTCATCGGTATATATTGAAATTTACCTTTGACTGTGTACAAAAATTCTACACCTCGAGTGACGTCAAAATTGTTACATGCCTGTCCAACACTTGTCCACAAGCCAAAATAATTACACCTTGCGCCCAGTTAATACCGGCGTTTTAATCTTCATGAGCCCATATATAGTTTAAATGAGTATATATACACACGGTGTGTGAATCGTATTGCTCATTTCGTTGGTGCTCTACCCATGTCTGTGGTTAAGGTATAATCAAGTTGCATCTCTGGCGCATGTAATACCTCATGTATTATGAAACAGAAAAAAACTGTTCCAGCGAGACGACTTGTGCAATCGAAAAAAATCAGCAAGGCGCTGATGAGACCCAAATAAAAACCCTATGTCTAGATCATGAGAGGAAAATCCATGCTGAAAATTGTCTTTGTGTTGGTTGCTTGTTTATCGGTACATTTTTCATGGGCGCAGAATTGTAATTGTAAGTACACCGTAGGTTTGAGTGAAGTAAACGTTGATGGTAAAGCTTTATCCATCAAACCCGGTGACGTTATTTGTTTACAGGCAGGTAACAGAAGCGTATTACGATTTTCAAACATTATTGGCACTCCGGATAAACCCGTTATTATAAAGAACTGCGGAGGCGTGGCCAATGTAGAGAACGGTGACAGAAACTATGCAATGTGGTTTTCAACAAGTCGGTATTTCAGAATCACGGGAACAGGCGATGCCAGTAAACCTTATGGTATCCGCTGCAAAACGACAAAGGCAGGATCAAACGCATTGGTAGTATCAGATTTGAGCTCTGATGTAGAGATTGATCACGTGGAAGTAGCTGGTGCCGGTTTCTCCGGTATCATGGCAAAAACAGACCCCCGCTGCGACCTCACAGCAAACCGCGGAAAGTTTACAATGTATAATGTTATTGTTCGTGAGAACTACGTGCACGATGTAGGTGGTGAAGGTATGTATATCGGGAACTCTTTTTATAATGGCTGGGCAGGTAACTTGTTATGTATTGGCAAGCTGCTTTACCCACACGATGTTATTGGTTGCAAAGTATATAAGAACATTATCAAGCGAACGGGTGCTGAAGCTATACAGGTAGGGGCTGCAACTTCAGGTTGTGAAATATACAGTAACGATGTTGAGCTCTTCGGACAGGATCCGTTTGCTAACTATCAGAACAACGGTATACAAATAGGACTTGGTACCGGAGGATTGCTATATAATAACAAAGTCAGAAAAGGTCCTGGTAACGGTATCCTTATACAAGGTAAAGGCGACAATAAGATTTATAACAACATTGTTATTGATGCCGGAAGCAATGGTATATATTGTGATGATGCTACCAATGGTACACCAGGCCCTGGCTTCTCCTTTGCAAACAACACCATTATTAATCCGGGTGGAGACGGATTGAAGATTGCTGCTGAGCGCGTAAGCATGAATCACTTTATTAACAACATTGTGATCAGACCGGGCTCTGGCAAATATGTAAACAAAGTACACCCCACGGTAAAGCTGCAGGAGCTCAACAACTTTTATAGCAACAACATTGCTGATGCTAAATTTGTGAATGCAGCATCGTACGACTATCACTTGTTAACAGCATCGCCTGCTACTAACAAAGGTACTTCTACATCATCATACGGTGTTACGTTTGACTATGACAGCAAAGCAAGACCTGCCGGTGGTGTATATGATATTGGTGCGTTTGAATTACAGGCTGGTGGCAACAGTACGCCAACCGTTAATGCCGGTGCGGATAAAACGATAACACTTCCAACATCAAGCATTACAATTACCGGCACAGCGGGTGATGCCGATGGAAGCATAACTTCGTATACCTGGACGAAGCAAAGCGGGCCAGCCGCTACACTTAGCGGAAACACAACACTGAAACTTACTGCATCAGCTTTAGTGGCTGGAACGTATACCTTCCGATTAACGGTGAAAGACAATGCAGGCGCTTCTGCGTATGACGATGTCGTTGTAACCGTAAACAGCGCGGGTTCAAAACCACCGGTTTCATCGGCAACTCCTATATATAGAGTGAACACCGGTGGATCTACTATTGGCGCGACTCCAATACCCTGGACAACCGACACGCAAGCAGGCAGATCAAAATACCTCGATAGCAAAAGTGCAAACTATACAGCCGGTGGTTCAAGCTGGAGTGGTACCAACACAACTGGTGCACCGAATAACTTGTTTGGTCCTAATCGTTATTCGCCTAATTATGGAGGAACAGTTATGCAGTGGAACTTCCCCGTGCAGAGCGGAACTTACCAGGTTAATCTATACTTTGCTGAAAGTCCATATACCGGTGGTGTGAAGAAAGCTGGCGCACGTGTATTCCATGTGAATGCAGAAGGTACACGCAAGATCAGCAACATCGATATATATGCACAGGCCGGAATGAAGGCTTTGAAGAAACAATTTGAAGTAACGGTAACCGATGGTACACTCGATCTGGATTTTGTTCGCCAGGTCGGTAACCCGCAGGTAAACGGTATAGAGATCATCTCGCTTGCAACGCAGGCATCGACAACCACAGCACGTGCAGGTGTGGAGGAATCAACTGTGGCTGCAACGGAACAGGATTCAGTATCAGCAGATGGAAGAGATCGTGCAGCTATAGTGCAGGTGAGTCCAAATCCATTTACAAATAAGTTGAATCTGACGTTGGATGCTACCAGTGAGAATGTATCAGTCGAATTGCAGGATATGAGCGGCTATACAGTGCTTCAGGAATTGAAACAAGGCGTATCGCAGATCACGCTTGATTTTTCAACCCGACAGATCCCGACCGGTATATATATTATTACCGTGAATGCTGATGGCAGAATCTCCAAGCAGCGTCTCATCAAGAAATAGTTTTTAGTTTTAGTTTACTTTCCTAATCCTTTGAAGGGCCGTTTACCGCGGCCCTTTCTTTTCTCAGGCGAGTATCTTTTGGGCACAAGTTATTCCGCTGGCCAGCGCTGCTTCAACCGTTCCCATTTCCGAGCCATTGTAATAGGCCTCACCGGCAAAATATATAGTATTGTGTACAGGTTGCGAAAGTATAGCGATTGCTGAATTTGTATCAACCGTTTTGTAAGCATAGGCACCGCGAGAGAAAGGATCGTCTCCCCAGTTTATCACTTTCATGGTTTTTACTTGCTGCTCTATATCCTGTTGCGAGCATCTGAATATATAGGCAAGTGCTTTGACTGCTTCAGCTAACAGTGCATCATTATCCTTTGTGTTGTGGGCAGCGTCAGGTCCCGCGAGCCAACCGGTAAACAACGGATCGGGTACCGGTTGCTGTGTCCACCACGTGCGTATATATGCATCTGAAAAAATAAACTGCAAGCCAGGCATCGAACGATGAGGTGATGCATTCTCTTTCTCCCAAAAAGCGCTCTTAAACTCCACCAGAAATTTGATAACACTACCGGTTTCTATTTTCTGAATGGCATCCATGTGCTCGTCAAGAGCAGGAGTAAATACTATACCGCCCGCTTTGATAACAGCCGGAGGAATGGTGATCAATAACTTCTTTGAAAGAAAACTTTCTCCGCTCCCGGTTTTTACTTCTACGTGATCGTTATGCTGGTATATTTCGCGCACAACACTGTTGAAATGAAACACAGAACCTTGCTGTAAACATTCGTTCACCAGGAAGTCGATCAGTAAAGAATATCCGCCATGAGGTCTGTAACCAGTAAGGCTGTCTTCACCACTCCATTCATCGCGTAAAGCAAAAGCACTTGCCTTATTTGCATCAGCAGCATCATAGCCTTGTACAAAACGAACAATGGAATCGCGAAGCGCACTATATTTCGTATCTCGGAAATAGCGATCCAGGAATTCAGCAATGCTCATGTCGTGTTCAAGCTCCCGGAGTTTTGTGAGCAGCTCGTCCCATTCATCCGGAAAAAGCTCTCCCTCGCTTACATCACCATCGTGTATATTCCAGGTGGTGCCGGTAGTTTCGTAAAATGATACCTCAGCTTCCTTGAGCAAGGCCGTTGTATGTGGAAGATTGCCATGAATAAATTCAGCCCCGGCTTCAACGGGAAAAGAAAAGTCTCCTTCGCGCAGTGTATATATTCTTCCCCCTGCACGATTGCGTGCTTCCAGCACCGTTACTGTTTTACCTGTTTTGCTAATGATACGCGCTGCCGCCAGACCAGCAGCACCTGCGCCTATGATAATTACATCAACCATAACTGCATGTAGTTAAAAACCCGGGCCTGCAGAACAAACGTCTTGCTAGTTCTTAAGCGAATAGAGCCCGTTACCCGATAAAGTATATTTAGCTTTTAACGTTGGCGATCGCTCAAATATATATGGCATCAGGTTAGAAGGATCGACAATTACTTGTGGCGGATCGTTACTGATGGAGTTGTTGATGAGAATTACATTCTCGTAATAATCAGGCTGCTCAAATATTTCGCGTGATAATCGCCAGTTTAAAAAGCCGGAGCCGAGTTCGTTGTGTTTATAGATCGAGAAGTCATCGCCCAGCATCAGCACACGTTTATCAGCTATACCATTGGCAGCTTTGGTATCGGGCACCAATAAGTATTCATAATTAACGGCACCTATTTTATTATAGCGCGCCAGGTATGCTATACCAACTACACTTACCAGCAGCACCCATATACTTATTTCTGCAAACTTTCTTCTGCGGATCAGCAACAGGAAATGAGAAATATAGAAGCTGAAAGCCGGGATAAGTGTAATAAGACTTTGTGGGCGAAGATCTTTCGAATAGAATATCTGCAGAAACGAAAAGATCATCCAGAAGAACATGGTTTGTACGAGCTGCGATTGATACTTGGTAAAGCGTGCATCACGATTTAGCATCACAATAGACACCACCAGGAACATCAACGGAACAGCACCAAGCATAAATAAACTTTTCACACCAATGAAGGCATCTCTTCTGAAACTCAGGTTTGGTAAATAATAATAATCCCACAGTGCAGGCAGTCCGTCTTTCAGATAATAAATACTTATCATCAATACATGAGGAAGCAGAAATCCGAATATCATTAGAAGATAACTGCGCACGGCACTTCGTGTAAAGGCCATGAGTATAACAACAGCACCCAGCAGGTATACTATAAAAGAGAATGAAAAAAGTGTAGCCAGCGCAATGTAAAAACCGAGATTGAAAATGGACGGATCACCTTGCTCACGAAATTCTATCTGACGAAATAAATTATGCAGCGCCAGCAGTAAAAATCCGGAACCCAGAAGTTCTGCATTCAGCGAAAGCGTATCAAAAGAAAAGAAGAACAATAATGCAAAGATCACTGAAGGAATAAATGTACTTTCAGCGAAAGCTTTTTTATTAATGAAGATGATGCCGAGGTAGGCAGCTTGTGTAAAGAGTATAAAGAACGCCAGAATGTGCCGCGCGGTGAGCGAGCGACCAAAAATCATTTCGAAGACAGCATCAAACCAACCGGCAAGCGGTGCAGTGGAATCTATCACTTCCGAATAAAGTGAACTTCCGTTGTGAACTTTTTCACCTACCAGAATGCTTTTTAATTCCGGGTACGTCATGGGCGGAGTATCCAGGAACAGCGGAAGACTGATCACGATCATGATGACCAATAATCCCAGCAGCCGGTATGGATCGTTTATTCGAAAGTATTGGAGCAAAAGAGTTTCTGTTTAAAGTAGTTCGAAAAATAGAGTAGTAGTTTTAAAGATTGAAATGATTCGCATGTTTTTTCATCTTTGTCAGGGAATTAGTGACGAAAGACTTCCGTAAATTAAAGGGCCCGATTTATTTATGAGTTCAACAAGACAATTAAAATATTCTAAGCTTATCCAAAAAGAGCTAAGCGACATCTTTCAACGCGATAAACGCGGCATTCTCGATAATGCCTTTATTACACTGGCCGATGTAAAAGTGAGTGCCGACCTGAGTGTTGCAAAAATTTACATCAGCATGATGCTGGCGAAAGATAAGCAGGGCATTCTCGATAAAATCAATTCGCGTAAAAAGGAGATCAGACATGCACTGGGCGAAAAGATTGGAAAACAGGTTCGGATTATTCCGGAGCTCGTATTCTACATTGATCAAGTAGAGGAAAATGCACAGCGCATGGATGAACTGATTAAAAACCTGCACATTCCTCCGGCTGATAAAAAAGAATAACTATACCGTACCGGAAATGTTTAAACAGTGAGTACCTTTTAAAAACAGCACTTCTTTGAATCTTCCCTTTTTCATTGCCAGGCGGTATCTCTTTTCCAAACGGAAGAAGAATTTTATCAACATCATTTCCATTCTGTCGATGGTGGGTGTTGCTTTCAGTACTGCGGCATTGATTATCGTGCTCTCTGTTTTTAATGGTCTTGAAGATTTACTGCGCTCACTCAACAATTCATTTGATCCCGAGATCAAAGTCGAAGCAACTGTCGGGAAATCATTTAAGGTATCGGATGACTTTCTTGCAAAAGTAAAAAAAGTAGAAGGCGTAAAGCTGGTAACAGAAGTTATTGAAGACTATGCCTACGTTCATTACCGCGATGCGAACCAGATCGTAACTTTAAAAGGGGTAAGCGATAACTTTATTGAGCAGGCGCGAATTCCGCTGGAGAGTATAACACAAGGTAAACTTCGCCTGAAGAAAGGAAAAGTTAACTACGCTATAGTGGGGCAAGGTGTGAGCAACACGCTGACACTGGCGGTAGAAGACCCCATGTTTACCATGCAGATATTTTATATCAAGGATGTTAAGACGAGTGTAACGGATCCTTCGCGCATGTACTCGAAGATGAATATTGTTCCTGGTGGCGTATTCTCAATCATTCAATATATAGATGAGAATTATGTACTGGTGCCGCTTGACTTTGCGAAAGACCTGCTCAACTATGGAAACAAACGAACATCGCTTGAAATAAAAACAACTGAAGGCGCAAACATCAACAGTGTGCAACGCAGGCTTCAGGAAGTATTGGGCGATTCATTCAACGTATTGAACCAGGAGCAGCAACACAAAGATTTATACCGCCTGTTGAAAATGGAAAAGCTGTTCACGTTTCTGTCGCTTACACTTTTGCTCGGTATAGGTTCGATCAATATTTTCTTCAGCCTGATGATGCTTGCCATCGATAAGAAAAAAGATATATCTATTCTCGCAGCGATGGGAGCAGACCAGCGCCTGATCAGAAATATTTTCTTGGCAGAAGGTGCGCTGATCGCTTTTGCAGGAGCACTGGTAGGTCTTGTAATTGGTGGAATCTTCTGCTGGCTGCAGCTTAACTTTGGTATTATCTCCATGGGTATGGAAACATCTATCACGCAAGGTTATCCTATAAAAATCTCGTGGATTGATTTTGCAGCTACCCTGGGTGTAGTTTCTGTTATAACGTTTCTTATTTCTTCGCGACCAGCCGTACTGGCTTCGCGGTTCGTTTCACCGCAGCAACTTTAATTTACCCCTCTGAAACTGTTAGGCACTTGATTAGTGTTTTAACACGAAACGTTTGTAAGATTCGTGTACCATAATTATAAAAAAGGTATCGCTTCTTATGGCGTTTATGCGTAATATTCGAATTCGTTTTTCATCAAAAAATAGTTTTTTGCATGAAAGTGTCTTCTTCACAGCCGTTCCAGATTATATATTCGTTGTACCAGCACGAATATCTGGGCTATATTTTCGAATCCTATATCGTCCATCTTGACGATAAAGGAAAGCTCACGTATCAACATCAGAACATCTCTTCAAAAAATGCACGCGAATTTTCAAAAGGACTCGATGCACGAGACTTTGAATTGATTGAGTTAATGGACTCCATGCAACAGGAAGCTATCGTGAAGAAGTTCTCTGCCAAGTTTATGAAGCCTGAAGAATTCTTTGCCAAGATATACGACAAGACTAAAGGCAATGAACTGATACAGGAACAAATTGAAGATTACCTGGAGAAAAGAAGAGCCCGCATTCTTGATAAGATGAAGGGTAAACAACTTTTTGAAATGGGTAATGATGGTGAACCCACCTGGAAAAAAATTGAAGTGCTCGACAGGCGCGCCTCCATCCAATTTCATTTCAAGCGTACTGAAGATCATACGAATTATTACCCCACGGTTTTCTTTCAGGATAAAAGACTGGATTTACCCAATGCATCAGCTTATCTCATTTGCAAGAACCCCGCATGGATGGTGCTGAACGGAAATCTATATGGCTTCGAAAAATATGTTGATGGTAAAAAGCTGATTCCATTCTTCACCAAGAAATTTGTAGTCATTCCGAAGAATGTAGAGGAGACATACTATAATCGTTTTGTAGCACCACTCATTGCATCGTTCGATGATGTGGAGGCGAATGGTTTTGAGATAAATAAAACCGTATACGATCCGCATCCTGTACTTACACTTTCAGAGTTACATACAACGCAGCCATCAGCAGCACCATCGTTGTTTGATGCAGGCCCACCACCGGAAGATACAAGTGATGAATCTGGTAAAATTGTTTTTGACCTTTCTTTCAAATACGGCAAGCATCGCTTCCGCGGAGATAATATAGGGCCGGTAAGTGTTACGCTGGAGAAGCAAGGTGAAGATGGTTATGTATTCCATCGCGTTACACGTCTTACAGATGTAGAACGTAATTTTTTGCACACACTGCAAAAGTTAGGACTGCCCATGAAAGGCTTTCGTGTAGCTATACCAAAGTCAGAAGCATTCTCATGGCTCAATGA
>DJFR01000040.1:9432-72345 GCA_002432545.1 Flammeovirgaceae bacterium UBA5867
GAGTTCAAACTTCCCAATGGAGAAATTGCTATTATACCGGAAGCGTGGCTTACTAAATATGCCGACCTCTTTTCACTAAGTGAAACCGATGGTGATAACGAAAAGCCTGTACT
Source organism: Flammeovirgaceae bacterium UBA5867 (assembly GCA_002432545.1). Taxonomy (GTDB): domain Bacteria; phylum Bacteroidota; class Bacteroidia; order Cytophagales; family Cyclobacteriaceae; genus Ohtaekwangia. The sequence continues at coordinate 9,546 of DJFR01000040.1, forward strand.
GCGCAAGCATCATCTTAACCTGGTAAAAGAACTGGAGGAAGGTAATCTCGCAAAAGTACAATTGAGTGAAAAGCTTCGTTCGCTTACTTCATTCAGTGGCATTAAAGACTATCCTTTACCAGCAGGATTTAAAGGAGAGTTGCGTCCGTATCAAAAAGCAGGTTTCAACTGGCTGCGCTTTTTGCATGAGTATAAATTAGGCGGATGTCTTGCCGATGATATGGGTTTGGGTAAAACCGTGCAGACCCTTACCATGTTGCTCGCAGAAAAAGAAGCAGGCGCAGGTACAACGTTGCTCGTAATGCCTACATCACTTATCTATAACTGGGAGATGGAAGCGAGTAAATTTACTCCCGACCTGCGTATACTCAATTATACCGGTACACTTCGTAATAAAGATATTAGTCGTTTTGAGAAGTACGATCTCATTCTTACTTCGTATGGTATAACACGACTGGATATAGAGTTGCTGCAGCAATTTTATTTCAACTATATAATTCTCGATGAGTCGCAGGTTATCAAGAACCCGACTTCAAATATTTCAAAAGCTGTTCGCGAATTAAAATCACGACACAAACTTGTACTCACGGGTACACCCATTGAAAACACTACGCTTGACTTATGGTCGCAGATGTCGTTTATCAATCCGGGTATATTAGGTCCGCAGACTTACTTCCGTAACGAGTATCAGAACCCGATCGAGAAGAAGAATGATGAATCACGTTCGCGCAAGCTGCACGCTGTTATCAAGCCCTTTATACTGCGCAGGCATAAATCGCAGGTAGCAACGGAACTTCCTGAAAAAGTTGAGAACGTTCAATACTCAACCATGACGCCCGAACAGGAGAAGCGTTATGAAGAAGTGAAATCAGTATACCGCGAAAAGATATTTAACCTGATAGAAACCGAAGGGCTTGGCAACAGTCGCTTCATGATTCTGGAAGGTCTTACAAAGTTGAGACAGTTGGCGAATCACCCGCGCATGATCGAGCAGGGATATCAGGGCGACTCCGGTAAACACGAAGACATTACGCACATGCTGGAGAACGCTTTGGCAGAAGGCCACAAGGTGTTAGTGTTTAGTCAGTTTGTGAAGCACCTGGATATCGTGCGACAATATCTCAAAGCGAAGAAGATAGATTTTGCATACCTTGATGGTTCAAGCACCGATCGTAAGGAACAGGTAGATCGCTTCAATAAAGATGAGAACCTGAAAATTTTCCTCATCTCGATAAAGGCCGGAGGTTTAGGTTTGAACCTCACCGAAGCAGACTATGTATTTATACTTGATCCGTGGTGGAACCCGGCCGTAGAGGCACAGGCTGTTGACCGCGCGCACCGCATCGGGCAGAAGAAAAAAGTATTTACCTATAAATTCATAACACGCAATACGGTTGAAGAGAAGATATTAATGTTGCAGCAGCGAAAGTTGAAACTCACCACCGAGCTCATCACTACCGAAGAGAGCTTCATGAAACAACTTTCGAAAGAAGACATTATGCAGATGCTTGCGTAAGCTATAAGCTGGTTCGGGGTTAGCGATATAGGCATCAATAAAATTTTACTATACCCTTCATGAAAAAATTGATCAGCCAGCATCAGTCTCTTGTACTGTTACGAATCGGTGTGTCTGTTCTTATGATGGCCCACGGTTTTCAGCGACTATACTATAACACCGTAAATGATTTCGGAGAATTTTTGAATGCCAAAGGATTTCTGATTGGTTATGCGCTGGCGTGGAGCATTACGTTGTTTGAACTTGCCGGAGCTTTACTCCTGGCGCTTGGTAAATTTACCCGTTGGATATGCCTTGGCTGGATGGTAGTAATTACTATGGGCATTATACTGGTACATGCACAAAACGGATGGTTTGTAGTAGGCCCGTCAACCGGTGGTGTTGAATATAGTATATTGTTGTTACTCGCCTTGACCGTGATTGCCACCAACGAAAATAAAAAGTAACGTATCGCCAGAGTATACCTATGGTGTTACTGCTTTAGCACAAGCTTCCGGAATATTTCCCACACCACCACACCCAGGCAAACCGAAACATTCAGCGAATGCTTGGTTCCGACCTGCGGAATTTCCAATGCTATATCTCCGTAGGCTATAGCATCCTCGCTTACGCCATTTACTTCATTGCCGAAAATGAGACAATATTTTTTGTCGGCTTCCGGTATAAATTCCTGTAGCGGTATACTGGCCGTTGTCTGTTCAACAATTACAATAGTATATCCCTGTGCTTTCAAATCCTTTACAGCATCTGCTGTTTCTGAAACATAATGCCACTCTACAGATTCAGTTGCACCCAATGCTGTCTTTTGTATCTCGCGGTGTGGAGGTGTTCCGGTAATTCCGGTCAGGTAAATTTTCTCAACACGAAATGCATCGGCTGTGCGAAAGGCTGAACCTACATTATGCAGACTGCGAATATTATCCAGCACAATAGAAACCGAAAGTTTATCCGATTCTTTAAATTCATCAACAGAGATTCGTCCCAGCTCATCAAGCGAAAGCTTTTTCATATAGCGTGTTATTCTTTTAGAGATATAGCAGGCGGCAAAAATACGTGTGTATTTTATGAAATAATAGTATCTTCGAAAGCTGTTGATCTGTGAAGTTGTGCCTAACCCTGTTTTGCCATGTTAAACTTCTGGAAAAGTATTTCGTACCTCGGTGTTACTGATAGTCAGGACTTTCGTCTGGCCCGAAGAATTGTTCTCTCCAACCGTTTCGGTTTGCTTATTGCATTTGTAACACTAATCTTCCTGGTGGTATTTTTATTTCGGCCACATGCAGCAATTATTCCGCTTCTCGGTATGTTGGTTGTTGCCAGCAGCATCTGGTTTCTGAATGGATTGGAGCTAACAGGACTATCGCGTTTTCTCACCAGTCTCATTCCTGCGGTCGGATTATTCGTTCTGAACATCACACAAAAGTTTGACGACTCTGCCACGATCGATATTCTGCATTATGCTACACCGCGCATGATTATTATCGGCTCTGCCATTTTACCCTTCGCGATGTTTACACCATCCGAGAAAAAATATGTTATAAGTGCGGTTGCTATAATTATACTGCTTGGCTTTGGTTATGATGCCATTCATGAATTGTTTGGTGTAGATATAACATCGCTCGGCATCAACGATAAATATTATGGTATAGTAACGGAAGATATGGCCGTGCTCACCATTATAATTATAGCGGCATCTGTATTTATGTTTAGCATGGGCGAACAGTACGATCGCAAGGCAAAAAATCTGCTGGATGATGCCTTGCAACAAACCGAAACGTTGCGCAGCAACGAAGAGAACCTTCGTAAAACACTGCGCGAACTCGAGGAGGCACGCAAGAAAGATGATGCCCGCGGGTGGATCGCCAAAGGCGTTGCCGAGCTAAGCGGACTGCTTCAAGTGTCGGATGATTCGCAGAATATATATGAGCGATGGCTCTCTTCCATCATAAAATACCTGAAGGTAAACCAGGGCGGATTATTTATCGCTGATGAAGATGCGGATGGTAAAACACAGTTGAACCTGGTGGCGAGTTATGCCTTTGAGCGTAAAAAGTTTTTACAAAAATCGCTGGCACCGGGCGAAGGTCTGGTTGGGCAGGCCTATATGGAAAAACATTCCATTTACCTGAAAAAAGTGCCGAAAGAATATATACATATAACCTCGGGGCTTGGTGATGCACCACCACATGTAGTATTGGTACTGCCGATACAAACTACGAATACAACGGAGGCCATACTGGAAATAGCTTCTTTCCACGAGCTCGAAGAACATCACTTTGAGTTACTGGAAAAATTAGGAGAAGCACTGGCATCTTTCATTTCCAATCACAAAGTAAACCAGCGAACAAAGCAATTGCTGCAACAGGCACAAACTATGTCAGAAGAGCTGCGCGCGAACGAGGAGGAAATGCGCCAGAACCTGGAAGAACTCACTGCCACGCAGGAAGCACTGGCCCGCAAAGAAAGAGAGTACCAGCAACGCATTGCCGAGCTGGAGGAAACGCTTTTAAGTACACGCACACCTGCCGCAGTATAACATAAAAAAATCAAGTTGAGTGTCGGCCATGCATAGTCGACTTTTCTATCTTTGCCCATCATGGCAGAAGCAAAAACCTCAACAGAAACTCCGTTACAGAAGCAATACAACGCAATTAAAGCAAAGTACCCCGGTGCTCTTTTGCTTTTTCGTGTAGGCGATTTTTATGAAACCTTCGGGCAGGATGCTATTGCAGCCAGCAAAGTGCTTGATATTGTACTCACGAAACGCGGCAATGGTTCTGCCTCCGAAACTGCTCTTGCAGGTTTTCCGCATCATTCACTCGATACATATTTACCGAGACTGGTTCGTGCCGGTCATCGCGTGGCGATCTGCGATCAGCTTGAAGACCCGCGTTTTGTAAAAGGTATTGTGAAGCGTGGTGTGACCGAGTTAGTTACACCCGGACTTTCATTCAACGATAACGTACTGAACCGGAAACAGAATAATTTTCTCGCTTCCATTTTTTCTTCTGCCAATGCAGTGGGTGTTTCTTTTCTCGATTTATCTACCGGTGAATTTTATGCTGCACAGGGAAATGAAACCTATATATTGAAACTCGTTCAGGGTTTTGCTCCGTCTGAAATTATATTCAGCAAATCTTCTCGTGAAAAATTTGAGTCCCTCTTTCGTGAAGAGTATAGCACCTTTGCACTGGATGAATGGGTATATGGCTACGATTATGCCTACGAAAAACTTACCAGTCAGTTTAAAACAGCTTCACTAAAAGGTTTTGGTGTAGAAGATTATGGTGAAGCTATTATAGCAGCCGGAGCTATACTGCATTACCTGGAGGAGACTGAGCATAAAGATACTTCGCACATCTCATCGATCTCGCGAATTGATGAAGACCGCTATGTATGGCTCGATAAATTTACCATTCGTAATCTCGAGATCGTTAATTCACAAAACGAAGGCGGTGTTCCGCTCATCGAGATTTTAGACAACACCGTTACCCCAATGGGTTCGCGGCAGTTGCGTAAGTGGATGATTCTTCCGCTAAAAGAAAAAGCAGCTATTGATGAAAGACTTTCTATAGTCGATACATTCTTCAATGACGCAACACTTGCCGAAAAAATAGAAGAGCCGTTAAAGCAGATCACGGATCTCGAGCGATTGATCTCGAAGGTTGCTGTAAATCGCATTAACCCGCGTGAGATGCTGCAACTGAAACGTTCACTTAAATGTATAGAGCCGATTCGTGAGCAGTTGAAGAATCATGCATCACCTTCATTAAAGAAAATGGCAGATCAGCTTCACCCGTGTGAGTTGCTGGTAGAAAAAATAGAACTTGAGCTTCGTGAAGATGTATCCATCGCGAGCAACCAGGGCGGCCTGATAAAAGAAGGAATTGATAGTGAGCTTGATGAATTGCAAAAGATAGCCTTCTCCGGTAAAGATTATTTACTACAGATTCAAAAACGTGAAGTAGAACGTACNNGACTGGATACGCAAGCAGACTTTGGTAAATGCCGAGCGCTATATTACCGAAGAACTGAAAGTATATGAGGAGAAGATATTGCATGCAGAAGAAAAACTGACGGCTATCGAGCAGCGCATCTTCATGGCTTTGATACAGGCGGCAGCAGAATATATACCGCAGATTCAGCAGAACGCACGGATTATAGCACAACTTGATTGCTTGTTGTCGTTTGCTACGGTGGCTGCTAGGAACAAATATACCCGACCGGAGATAAATGAATCACTGATTGTTGATATAAAGGCGGGTAGGCACCCCGTTATTGAAAAACAATTGCCGGTAGGTGAGAGCTACGTTCCGAACGATGTATATCTTGATAGCGAAAAGCAACAGGTAATGATCATCACCGGACCAAACATGGCCGGTAAATCTGCATTGCTGCGACAGACTGCACTTATAGTTTTGCTGGCGCAGATGGGAAGTTTTGTTCCGGCAGAATCTGCTTCCATCGGTTTGGTTGATAAAGTATTTACCCGCGTGGGTGCTTCTGATAATCTTTCGCGCGGAGAATCAACCTTCATGGTAGAGATGACGGAGACCGCGAGTATTCTCAATAACCTGAGCAACCGCAGTCTTATACTGATGGACGAAATTGGAAGAGGTACCAGTACATACGATGGTGTTTCCATTGCATGGGCTATTGTGGAATACCTGCACAATCATAAAGACTTTAAACCGAAAACTCTTTTTGCCACGCACTATCACGAGTTGAATCAGCTTGAAGAAGATCTCACACGCGTGAAGAACTTTAACGTATCCGTAAAAGAAGTAGGCGACAAGATCATCTTTATGCGCAAGCTCAAAGAAGGTGGTAGTGAACACAGCTTCGGTATACATGTAGCGCAACTGGCAGGTATGCCAAACCGTGTAGTATTTCGCGCCAATGAAATCCTGCACTTTCTTGAAAAGGATAAACATAAAAATGAGCAACGCGAGAAAGTGCGCGAAGTACCGAAGCCTACACCTCAAATGACATTGTTTGAAGCAGATCCTCGTTTTAAGGAAATTGAAGAGAAGCTCAGCAAGATCGACATCAACACCATTAGTCCGGTGGAGGCATTGCTAAAACTCAATGAGCTTCTCACAACGTATAACAGAAAGTAAGTATATATTTCGGCGGGAGCCTGTAAAACTATTTCTTCTTGAAATGCTTTCCGGGCTTTCGTTTTCTGAAGTTGCCCGTTTTCTTTTTTACTTCCGGATTATATACCGGTCCCTCACCAATATCAGGCGGTAATTGCATTTTTGGAATTACATCACCAATCAGGTTTTCAATGCTCAGAAATTTGCGTTGATCTTTTTCGTTGATCAAAGTAACAGCAGTGCCCGTTGTTTCTGCGCGTGCGGTTCTTCCAATACGGTGAACGTAATCTTCCGGATCAGGCGGAACATCCCAATTGATTACAAGGCTTATACCTTCCACATCTATACCACGTGATAACACATCGGTACCAATGAGCATATTGACCTGCTTGTTCTTAAAGGCGCGCAAAATTTCTTCGCGCTCCTGTTGCTCGAGATCAGAGTGAAACGCTTTGACCGGTAATCCTCCCCGTTGAAAAGCCGTGTCGAGTTTTTTTACGGTCTCCTTCGTAGAAGCAAAAATGATAACGCTCTTCCACGGCACTGTTTTCAAAACGTGTTTCAGTACAGCACCCTTCTGCTGATCGAACACAACATACGCCTGTTGTGAAATTCCGGCAGCAGGTTTAGCAATAGCAATGTTTATCTCTTTGGGTTGTTTCAATATTTTGCTGGCCAGCGTCCGTATCTTCGGAGGCATGGTAGCAGAAAAAAGCAACGTCTGTCTTTCGGTTGGCAGGTACTTGATGATCTTTACTATATCATCGTAGAAACCCATATCGAGCATGCGGTCTGCTTCATCGAGTATAAGATGTTGCAGGTGATCGAACTTGATCGTGCCGGCGGCCAATAGCGCGATCAGTCTGCCCGGAGTGGCTATGATTATATCAGCACCTTCTTCAAGCGCTTTGCGTTGCTGATCCCACGTAGCGCCATCGCCACCACCATATATAGGCAGTGAACTTACTCCGAGAAAATACGCGAAGCCCTCGATCTGCTGATCGATCTGCTGCGCGAGCTCACGTGTCGGAGCAATCACCAATGTGTTTAAATGCCGCGTTTCAGCATGAATGATCTTGTTAAGGACAGGCAGAATGTAGGCTGCAGTTTTACCCGTGCCGGTTTGTGCACAGGCAATCAGATCATGATTATCCAGGATGATGGGAATAGCTTGCTGCTGAATAGGCGTTGCCTTGCTAAACCCCATGGAATCGAGGCCATCAATAAGTTTTGAATCGAATTTAAAATCGTGGAAGGTCAAAGGAAGAAATTTTTATAATGCAAACATCACTATATACAATCTGTACTAATAAAATGTTTATGCGATATACTTTAAAATTTTAACGTGGCAAAATGACGGACCGGTAACCGTGAATCGTTATCAGTTAATTGTTATTCGTTATTAGGATCGCTGCTGGATGAATAGCGCGCCACACACTCAACACTCACGCTCACACATCTGGTAGCTGGTAACTGGCAGCTCGCAGCTTCTTAAACTTCTGGCACAATTTTTCGTACTTTTATCGTTAATAAGTTCTACCTATGAAACTACTTAACCTGTTATGGAGTGCTGCAATACTGGCTTTGCTGGCATCGTGTGCCTCCAGTCCATACGGTACAAAAGTAAAAGAGCCTTTTCAGAGCAATGCTTACGAATCGAATAATCGCTTCTGGCGCGCTTCCGGTAAAGGAACCAGTACACAAGATAACATCGCCCGCGGAAAAGCAGATATAGATGCAAAGGCACAACTTGCCGGACAGGTAAATACAACCATGAAGCAGGTTGCCGATCAGTATCTTGGTCAGACTGAAAATCAAAATGCAGCAGATGTTGCTGATAAGTTTCAAAGTCTGGTGCGCCAGGTCATGAATACAAACATAGCAGACCTGCGTAAAATGGATGAAAAGAAATTTTACAACAGCAAAACACAAGAGTATACGGTGTTTATCGCGTATGAAATAAAGAAAAACGCTATGCTTCGCTTTATGAAGAAGCAGGCTAAAGTAGACAAGACTATAGATGAACGCCAGCGTGAAGTGATCGAGAAGATCGTTGATGAAGAGTTGGAGAAAGCAGACGCTGCCGACAAAGAGGAGGAAGATACAAAAGACAAAGACGAAGAATAAGATTTACAGTTTACAGGTTGAAAGAAACCCGGATGGTATTTATATCAGCCGGGTTCTTTTTTTATTAGCGTGCTATAAAGAATTGTGCGCCCAGTGATAGTGTAGCCATGTTGAAGTTAAATCCGAATTTATCGCTTCGTTCACTGCTTTTACTATCCTCCGGTGACTGCTTGGTTGATTCATACGCAAGCGAACCGAAAGTAGCTTCCAGTGCCCACTTGCGTGAAAGAAATAAATTAAAGCCCGGCCGTACAGCAACACTATAAGAGGAAAGATCATACGGTCGTCCGCTAAGTTTAAGTGTTCCGAAACCTATTGATGCTTCTGCCTGCAAAAAAAATGCAGCCATTTCCCCTAATGATTTGTAGGAGCGGAAATAAGGAATGACAGAAAACAGATCGCGTTCTGTTCTGCCAAGCGAACCGATACCAGTGTATACAGCATCGGATGTCTGGGATGTATAGGATAACGCAAGGCCAACAACCGATTTGTTTGAAATAAAAAAGCCTGCTTTAGGTGATATAGTGATCGATGTATTTTCTCCACTATAGGGGTATCCGTTAGGATCATACGATCGATCATGTTGCGAGTTATATCCGAGTGATCCGCCAATCACAACGGTTCCTTTGGTAAGCTGTGCATACAACGAAGAACTGCAAAGAAGCAGAACAATAATAGTAACATGTTTCATGAATATAGAGGTTTTAGTAGTTTTCGGTTTATACGTAACGATGCATTATCTCTTTGGCAGTTCAGAAAGAATACTTCGACAGTTTTTTAAAGTAATAAGATAAAATCGTTTTCGGTATCCTGCATGGCAGGAATAAGTTTTTACGATAACAATCTGAGACTTAAACTTGCCGCCACGTTTTTATTCACAGGGATACTTTAACTTGCAGCGCGATACTTTTTATGATCAGGGTTTATACTATCAGGCAGGGAAAACTGGAGCAGTTCAAAAATCTGCCGCGTGAACAAATCGTTAAGCTTTCAGATATTATCTGGATAGACCTGCAGTCGCCCTCACAGGATGAAAAGGAATTTATAGAGAAGAACTACAAGATTGAGTTCTTTACCTACCAGGAAGTACAGGAGATTGAAAGCAGCTCGCGCTTTTTAGAAACCGATGAGACAACCGAGATTAACCTTTCCTTTGTATCAAACCAGGAAGCAGAGCTTGCCATACAGAACGTAACGTTCATTCTGAAAAACCGCGTGTTATTTACATACCGTCAGGGCGATTTGAAAATATTTGCCGAGACGGTGCGCAGAATGAAAACAATGAATGCAGAAGCCAAAGAACATGGCCTTGATGTTTTCCTCACCATTCTTGAAACACGCATTGATAGCGATGCCGACTTGATAGAAGGTATAAATCGTAAACTGAACGTGATCAGTAAAGACCTGATAGCGCGCAGATCGCTGAAGGAAGACCTTCTGCTTGGTATAGCGCAGCTGCAGGAGAACACGATGGTACTTCATGAAACCATTACTGAAAAGCAGCGCGTGGTAAGTTCGCTCATCCGTATACCTGAATTTAACAAGATGGAGAATGAGCGACTCAAGATTATCATTAAAGATATAGGCTCGCTGTTACAGCACGCGCAGTTCAGTTCAGAACGTCTCGAGTATTTGCAGAATACATTTCTCGGTCTTGTTAATATTGAACAGAACACCGTTATAAAAATATTTACCGTTGTAACGGTGGTGTTCATGCCACCTACACTTATTGCCAGTATCTATGGTATGAACTTCAAGCACATGCCGGAGCTTGAGTGGATTGGTGGTTATCCTACAGCAGTAGGGCTCATGATCTTATCTTCACTCGGCTTCCTGTGGTTTTTCAAGCGGAAGAACTGGCTATAGCAGACTTGTTTTACCAGGCATAGATCAACGGTCTGGCTATATATCCAGTGGACGGATGGATGCGGGCATCCCCTTTTGAGCAGTACTTTTTTGATTACCTTCGCCACCAAAAAANNCTCTCCAAACACTATGGCTGGCAGGCACTGCTTGAATCAGTAGAAGACAATCCATACCTGCGCGATTTTTATGGCGATATGCAACGCTGGTCGTTCCATGTGCAAATGTATTTTTTGAACAGTCGCTTCAAGCAAATCAATAAAATTCGCGCAGCACAAAATAAAACTACCATTCAGGATCGCACCATCTATGAAGATGCCTACATCTTTGCGACTAACCTGCATGACAGTGGTTTTATGTCAGAGCGTGACTTTCAAAGTTACCTGGATACATTTCATTCCATGATCAGCTTTGTGCAACCTCCGGATCTGCTTATTTACCTGCGGGCAGATATACCCAAACTGGTTCGACAGATAGAGAAGCGCGGTCGCGATTTCGAATATGCTATACGCATTGATTACCTGCGTAATCTCAACGAACATTACGAAAAGTGGATCGGCAGTTACAACCTTGGCAAGTTGCTGGTAATTGATGTTAACAATTTGGACTTTGTTGCCAGCATTGATGACTTCTCATTCATTGTGAACAAGATTGATTTCGAGCTGAACAATCTTTTCAGTGATATATAGTATACACCCGGTCTAAAACAACCTATAGTTGATAACGCTTTTCTCTTTTCAATTCACTACGGCCGACTTACTCATCTTTTTGCTGGTTGCTGTATTTGTTGGCATGTCCAAAACAGGTGTACACGGCACCGGTATGGTAGCCGTACCGTTGCTTGCTTCTGTTTTTGGTGGTCAGTTGTCCAGTGGCATTATGCTGCCGATGCTTTGCCTGGCCGATGTAATGGGCGTGTGGTACTACCACAGACATGCATCGTGGCAACACCTTAAAAAACTTTTTCCGTGGGCAGTGATAGGCACTGTGCTCGGCACCATTGTAGGCGGCATGATCGATGACAATATTTTCAGAATGATCATGGCCGTGATTATTGTTGGCAGCGTCATTATTATGTTGTGGCTGGAGCGTGGCCACAAAGAAGATATACCAGACTATAAATGGTTTGCAGGTTTAACAGGCACAGCCGGAGGTTTCACCTCAATGGTGGGAAACCTGGCCGGTTCTGTTATGGCAGTATATTTCCTGTCCATGCGTCTTCCTAAAAACTCATTTATAGGAACTACCGCCTGGTTCTTTATGGTGATGAACTGGTTTAAAGTTCCCTTTCATGTTTTTGCATGGCATACTATTTCGTGGAATACATTTCTACTTAACCTTTCCACGCTTCCACTCATTGCTGTGGGTGCACTTATCGGTATCGTAATCGTTAAAAATATACCGGAGAAATTATACCGCTGGTTTATTATTGGTATGACACTCGTTGCTGCCATTATGATGCTGGTATAGATCATTCGATCGCTACATTTTTCATTTCATCACGTCCATATATAACAGGGAAGTACATCCATTCAGCCTTCGCAGGGTTGAGGTGGTATTTACCTTTATACCTCGGTAGCAGGTCAATGGTATAATGATAAGTTCCGGCACGAAGGCGCTCGCAATAAATCCGGGTTTCGTGCAGATCATACTCACGATGTACTTCACCGCCCGACCAGTTTTGGTTTTTGCTGTTGTATGAGCAACCAGCCGGTATAGGTATATTGATCATAACATACTCGGCATCCTTCTTAACCTCCAGTGTTACTTCGAGCTTTACCGGTTTACCGGCTTTTAGTTTTTTACAATCATGCTGCCACGCAGTATGGATAATAAAGTCTTTCTCTACTTTTTGCGGAGCCGCATTCCATTTTTCCTGATAGGCAGTAATATATACCGGGTCGTTTCCGGTTTTGTGAATAGATATACTTTTGATGTTCGCATACTCTTTTTCAAAAGGGAATTTCGTTACCTTTTCCTGCTCATTAATAACAATCGCAGATTTCTGTTCATGCTGTTTTTGTTTTAGCAGATGAGGTAATAATACTTCAATGATGCGCGATGACAGGTATGTATTCGACCAGCTTCGTTTGCGCTTCTCCAGAAAGTAATTCTGCAACTTCAACAAGTTGGGATCATTTGGGTTTCGATGCTCCATCATTTGAAAAACAACCAGTGTGTTATCAGTATCATTGTTCCAGAGTGAATATTTACTTTCGCCCCAGTACCAGTTTCCTTTCAATGTTTCGTGTCGTTGCTTGTCAATGGTGCTCCAGTTTATATCCATCTTCTGCAGTTGCTTGAGACGTTGTATTAAAAGCAGCTCGTGCTGCGAATACTTCTTACTGTTTTTATTTAATGAATCAAGAATACCTTGCATGGCGAGCGGCTCATGTAATTCGGAGAGAAATATCCATGAATTCAGCTGCAACTCAATGTGCGTAGCGGTGGTTGTATTACCCATCAGGTAATTTTTTACTCCCTGCATATCGAAGCGAACCGTATAGCCGAGTTCGTCTGCCCATAATAGAGCTTTCGCAATATGGATTGTTATCCAAACACTTCCCGCCCCGTTGGCACCCCACCAGCCCCAACTTCCATCGGCATGCTGATTGGCAATTAATCGCTTGATTGCCTTTTCAACCTGTTTGTCGTGATTGAATTCTTCTTTCTTATATAAGCAAATTGCTTTTTCAGCAAGCAACGCTTTCAGTTTAGAGGCGAGCTGCTCGTTGCAATCATACGGATATACCTTTAGCACATTGATCTCATCACGCAACACATCCGTCACATCGGCCTGTGCATATATAGTAATTTTACCGGGCGAATCGAAAGTATAGGTTAAGGTTGTATCGCGCTTAAGCGGAGCAAAGAACCCGGAAGTTTCCAACGAGCCGATTGGCAACACCGGTATTTTGCGAAATTCACCGTCTTCATATTTCTTATAGGTAAGGCTATATTTCACAGCAAGACTATCGGTTGTAGCACTGCTAAGATCGATCGTATCAATCGCTGTATTTTTAATAGCCAGATCATCTTGCCGTATAGTCTTGCTGCCAACTTCTATGGAGCGTTTTATTTTCAGGCTATCACCACCATAATTTGTAATCTTCCCGATCGCCCATGCACTATCGCCTTGTATCAGGAAATTTGGTAATGCTAACTGCGCAGCCAATGGCTTGTAGGATTGAATTTTGCTCTGCGTCTGGCCGGTACGTTTTTTAGAAGCCATTCCCAGCACATATATATTCCACCCCGTTATATCATCCGGAAAGGTTACATTGAAAGATGCTTCTCCATTATTATCAGTATATAGTTTCGGTTGCCAGAATGCGTAGTCGCGGAAATTTTTTCGCAGCGATGATCCGGGGGCGGCATCTCCTGTTAACGCGAGCTGTGGTGTATCGGGTAATTTAGTTTTTAGCAGTTGAGACTTTGTCATGCCGGCTTTGGTAGAAATAAGGATCACACCATTGGCAGCACGCGCACCATATATAGCAACGGCCTCTTCAGATTTGAGTGCAACCATCGATGTAATTCTGTCGGGATCAATGTCGTCCATCGTTTTCGGTACGCCATCGATCACTACCAGTGGAGTATTGCTGTTTTCTATGGTTGATACGCCTCGCAGTTGTATGCTAATTGAATCCGCTACGCCCGGTATACCTCTTCGCCTCGCAATAACACCTGCTACCTTTCCGCTAAGTATTGATGTAACGGAACTGGTTAAATTGCTTCTTTTAGATTCAGCATAACCCACCACAACTACCTCGCTCAGCATCTGTGTATCTTCTTCAAGATTTACATTTACTTGGTTAGCTGTGGAGGTATTAAGCTCCTGTGTTGTGTAGCCGATGAACGAAACAACCAGTATACCATTAGCCGGTACATATATACGATAGTTGCCATTTGTATCAGTAGCCGTACCGTTGGCTGTTCCTTTCAGAATTATGTTTATCCCTGGCAACCCTTCGCCAGAACTGTCGGTAACCCTGCCTGTTACCCAGCGACCTCCCGTAAACGATGCATTATAGGTTGACTCGCGATAGTATAGCGAACGCAGGTTTTGCATTTCGTGCATCCGGTTCTGATCTATATATACCGATTCGTTGGACCATTTTTTTATTCGCTCCATTACTTCAATGCTGAATGTATCGGCAGGTAATATTTTTTCATCAGCAAGTGTATAGAAAGTTCTGCCGTACGGTTTTATAGCAACGGGTTCTGGTTTACTATACTGCCCGTCTTTATAGAGCATAATTACCTGGTATTTACCCGGCAGTAGAGGCGCAAAACTTGATTGGCGGCCTGGGAAAATATAGTATTCATCCGGAAGATCGAGATTCAAAATGAAGGTTGCGAAATGTTGAGGCAAGCCACCCCGATTATCCTCAATAACGAGCGTACCTGTCTTTTTGGACACAGGGTAATTGGTTGGATATTTTCGAATGGTATATTCTGTCTGTGGCTCTATTTCATTTTGCTTCCAGTATTCGAGAATACGTTTTTCAGTTTGTACCTGATCTCGCAGTGATGGACTAAAGGAACGGTAATACAACGGGCTCCGGAAAAGATACCGTATATCATAACTTTCGCGGTCTACAAGTTTAGGCTCAATGGTTACGACTCTTCCGGGTTTAAAATCAAAACCAGTGCTGAACTGTGGCGTATGATACAATATACTGCCTGGCATAAAAGGACCGACAAGTTTTTGTGCATCGTTTCCCCAGTTAAATGGAACCATGGCGTGAAAATTATTTCCTTGTTCTAGGTAGGCGAGTCGCTGCGTCATGTCACGATTCAGTAAGAGAAAATGTGGCCAGAGTTTGTTTATTTCATAGTCGCTAAACTTTGATTCTTCTTCGGTTACTTCAACATCCTTCGGCAGGTCATTGAGATCGGCACTCAGTATAAGCTTTTTGCCTTTCTCTGCGATCACATGATTGATCTGTATCAATTTATCACGAAGCCTTATGGTAAGATTGTGTCGGCCAGGTGAAGTGCGAAAGGAGTATGGCTCCAGGCTTTTTACTTCGTGGTAATACTTCAGTTCGTTGTCGATGTATATATAGTATATCGGCTGCAAGCGACCGTCACTTACGATAAACGGGGCTATTTGTGTAATGCTGTCTTCGCCTGTTGTATAATGTTTGTAGATATTTTTTTCAGGATAAAGAAAATGATAGTACTCAATGCTGTCCAAACCAAGCCTGCTCTTCCAGAAATGATAGTGCAAATCATTCTCGAATGATCGTGCTTGCTCTTTTTCGCTGAACTCGTTGAAGATCTTTCGGCTCTTGAATCTTTCGAAGTCCGGCACCTCGGTGGATGATCCTTCTTTAAATTTCTTTGTAATGCTATAGGCTGTGAGGTCAGCGTTTTTTACCGGTTTGTCAAAGGCGTCCTTCACATTTATTTTTATAGCAACCTGTTGCCCGGGATATACCGCTGCCGGGTGATCGACTTCTATGTGCAGCGGTTTTTTGGCGAATGGCAGATCATAATTCTGATTACGTGATTGGCCTGCCCAGATATACTGAATGGCGAAATAGTATCGTGCGTGGGGCGATGCTTTTCGTTTCGCTATATAATCATGGCTATAGCCCTGGTCGATGATGGTATTGTTTTTAAAAAGCTGATAGTGAAACGGCAGCTTACGCGGATTTTGTGTTATGATGAGCAGACTGTCTTTTGTATGTTCTGCACTAACCTGTAGGTCATCGCCAATGGATTCAAGACTTATTTTCTTGACAAAAGTATCATGCTGCAACAACACATAACTCTGTATGTGCTGATCAATTTTTTGCCGGTACGGGAGCAATACTTCTCTCTGCTCAACAATTTCACCAGCTTTGTTTAGCGACTGTATTTTGAATTTACCAGTGCCTTCAGCAGTAAAGATTACTGAATCGTTCTTAACCTTAATATCACCAGCTGGTGTTATATAGGTATATTTCAGGTTCAGCTCTTTAGTATGGCGCTCGTTATCAGTGTTGGTAAAGATTGCCGTTACATTATAGTCGAGTACGGCTTTCGGAAATATTGAATCAGGGAGTGATATACTGGTTTCACCAATCGGATCCAGCTTCAGGTTATGGCACCACAGCGTATCCCTTACAAAAATTGTCGGTCGTGTAAAATCATTGACACTTGCTGATTTTACAATAAGCTGAACGCGAACATCGTATAGCGGAAGATCATTGGCATCGGTACCTTTCAAAAATATAGTTGCCGACTTGTGTGATGGTGCATGGTTGCTGCGAATGGTAAATGTATTCTGCTGAAGTTCATATTGTTCATAACGAAAAGTAGCAGAAGGATAGTCATGATCTCTTTTGTCCTGCAAGAGGATGTGGTAGCTCTTATCAAGTTTTAATTGCAAGCTATCGTGCAATACAAATTCATAGATATAGGCACCCGGTCTGTAAGGTGCAACTTCAGCCAGGGTCTTGGCTGGTACGTTACTACTATAATATTGATTAAGTCTAAAGGTGATTTTGTGCTTTGCCGGTTTACCTTTTGCGGTAACAATATAGGCCTTCAGTTTTACCGTGTCGCCCGGTTTATACTTTGGTTTGTTCAGAACAACGTAACCGCTATAGGGCTCTGTGTTAAAGATTTTTCTTACTCTATAATATATACCTGGCGGCCGAATGCGCGTGTAATCGAACAAACTTCGTACAGATCGTGCCATGTAAAAGAATGGTGACGCAATATGATTAAGGGGAAATGTTCCCAGTGCTCTTCGCGTTACACGTTTCGGCAAGTTGTTGTTGTACTTTCGCTGAATGTCGAAGAATGAGACATGGCCCTGGTATAAAACTTTGATCCAGCCTTGCCGGTTTGTTGTGGCGATGCGGTACGCATTGTTCTTTTTAGAGAACGGTATATTTCTGATGCCAATCCTTGGCCTAAGGGTGTTGACCAGTTTTCCGTTTACATCGTGAAATGATAACAGCAAGTCGCGGTGATTGTTAAGAATCACCATGTCCAGGTTATTTACCGATTCCATTTCTGCATCCAGTGTTGCACCCCGGGATTTAATATAGAGGTAATGCCCAGTGGCAAGTTTCTTCCTGTAAACAGAATCCGATGGGTATAAATCTACCAATGTGTGAAAGAGACTATCGGAGAGAGGGCTATAACTTTTAGTATATAGCTTCTCAGCCTCTTTGTTGGTGATCTTGTAAATGAAAGTATAGTAACTCGATGTTCGCGACTCAACCAGGTTTTGAGCGGAAGCATTTATACATACGAGTAACAGGCACGCGAGTAAAAATTTATTCATATAGGTTCTGGTAAGAAGCAGCTCCTTGCAGCCCGCCTGTATGCAGGGCAAGTATCGTGGAGCCTCGCTTAAAAAAGCCTTTCTTTACCTCTTCCAACACCGCCCACATCAACTTGCCCGTATATACAGGGTCGAGCGGAAGGTTATGCTGCTGGTACATCTCACGTATAAAATTTTTCAGCACATCCGGTACCTTGGCATAGCCTCCGTGATGATAAGATGTAAGCACCTGCCATTTTCCATAAACCGGGGAAGAAATTTTTTTTTCTGCTGCAGAAGTTTTTAACAGGTTGGTTATTTCCTGTGTCAGAAAATCTCCTTTCAACACACTTATACCTACAACTTCTCTTTTGCCTGCAAACCCTTCAAGTATACCAGCCATTGTTCCGCCAGTACCACTTGCCAGGCAGAGGTAATCGAAGTCAAGGTTTAATAATGTCTCGGCAAATTCTGAACAACCTTTTAGTGCAAGCGAATTTGTGCCGCCTTCGGGTATACTATAAAAATCACCGAACGCACTATGAAGGTGCCGAATATAGTCTGCTTCATTTTTTTTTCTATAGTCTTCACGTGAAACATAGTGCAGCTCCATGCCATGTTCAGTTGCAAAACGCAACGTAGGGTTTAAGGGCAAAACTTCTTCACCGCGTATTATACCTATACTTTTAAAATTGCATTCCTCTGCAGCTGCCGCTACAGCATAGATGTGATTGGAGTATGCTCCGCCAAATGTGAGCAAAGTTTTCTTGTTAAGTCTTCGTGCTTCCTCCAGGTTGTATTTCAACTTCCACCATTTGTTGCCGGAGATAAACGGATGATTGAGATCTTCACGTTTAACCAACAATCGAACGCCCGCTTTTTCCAAAACAGCATGATGAAATTCCTGAACCGGAGTAGACTCGTAGTGTAGCAAAATTGAAGTTTTTGAGGGCTCAAAATACTTTAAAATTCAAATTTTAAATAACTAATAATTTTAGTGAATACATCTAAAATTATTAGTAACTATGTGTAGCGTTTAGTGAAGGAGTATTTATGGAAGAGGAATATTTTAAGGGCAGAGGGGCGCAAATAAAAACAGCGAATAAATTTCTAAAGGCACAGTATGTTACTGACCATGTTGAAGGACTTGATGAACCGTTGTTTTCAGCACCCACCACACAAATTTTTTATGAGACACCCAAGAAGATTGTTAATAAAGTAACGAGCCCGGATCTTCGGATGATGTACTCCACCAATCCGTACCAGGGTTGCGAGCATGGATGTATATATTGTTATGCACGCAACTCGCACGAGTACTGGGGCTTTAATGCCGGCCTTGATTTTGAGAGCAAGATCATTGTGAAAAAAGACGCACCGAAGCTGTTGGAGAAATTTATACTTCACCCGGATTGGCAGCCGGTGCCTATATCGGTTTCCGGTAATACGGATTGTTATCAACCGCTTGAGCGTAAATTTGAGATCACGCGAAACATGCTGAAAGTGTTTGCAAGATATAGACATCCCGTTGGTATGATTACCAAAAACAGTCTGGTGTTGCGCGATATAGATTTACTCAAAGATCTGGCGCAGGATAATTTAGTGCATGTATATATCTCCATCACCACGCTGGATGAAGACTTGCGCAGGGCGATGGAACCTCGCACAGCCAGCGCAGTAAAGCGACTAAAAACTGTAGAGGAATTATCGAAAGCCGGAGTGCCGGTGGGCATTATGAACGCACCAATTATACCCGGACTCAATCATCACGAAATTCCACAAATATTAAAAGCCGCGAGTGATCATGGGGCATTGGGAGCAGGCATGACCGTTGTTCGTTTGAATGGCTCTATCGGAAAAATTTTTGAAGACTGGCTGCGAAAGAATTTCCCGGATCGCTTTGATAAGGTATGGCACCAGATCTGCTCGCTGCACGGTGGCAACGTAAACGACTCCGAGTTTGGAAGACGCATGAGCGGTGAAGGTAATTTTGCAGAAATTATACATCAGCTCTTCACGATATCCAAAAAGAAATATTTTGGTAACAAAACATTGCCGGCTATCGATCTCACCAAATTCAGGAAGGGCGGAAACCTCAGCCTGTTTTAGCAAAACGAAAAAGACACGAGTTTTTGCTCGTGTCTTTTATATACTGACCGTATAAATATAGTATATCTATTTCCTGGCAAAGTGCTTGTAGAAAGCAACAATGGTTTCTACACCTGCCAGAAAATTGTGCACACCGTAATGTTCATTAGGAGAGTGGATGGCATCGCTATCCAAACCAAAGCCCATCAACACAGTATCAAGACCAAGTTCTTTTTTGAACAATGCAACGATAGGTATACTGCCTCCGTCACGGGTCGGTATTGGTGTTTTGCCGAATACTTCTTCGAAAGCTTTGCTTGCAGCTTTATAGGCATCCGAATCGGTTCGTGTAACAGCGGGCTCGCCACCATGATGCGCCATTACTTTTACTTTTACATACGAAGGTGCTATAGATTGAAAGTGTTTGGTAAAGAGCTCCGTGATTTCGGAACTTACCTGGTTCGGAACAAGTCGCATGGAAATTTTAGCATGCGCTTTGGATGGCAACACGGTTTTGGCACCTTCACCGGTATAGCCGCCCCACATACCATTTACATCCAGTGTGGGCCGCACACCGGTGCGCTCTAATGTAGTATATCCTTTCTCACCTTTTATTTCATCGATGCCTAGTTCTTTTTTATACTCGTTCAAATCGAAGGGTGCTTTGTTTAACGCCTCGCGCTCAGCAGCGGTGAGTTCGGCAACTTTATCGTAGAAACCAGGCACGGTAATTCTGCCGTTCTCATCGTGTAATGAATTAATCATACTGCACAACACGTTGATCGGATTTGCTACAGCACCACCATATACACCAGAGTGCAGGTCGCGGTTCGGCCCTGTTACTTCTACTTCCATATAGCTTAGTCCGCGAAGACCTGTTGTAATGGAAGGATGCTCCAGCGAGATCAAAGCTGTATCAGAAATAAGAATGATGTCGGCTTTCAGCTTCGCTTTATTTTCTTTAACAAATGTTCCGAGGTTGTCTGACCCAACTTCTTCTTCACCTTCAACCATAAACTTCACGTTGCATGGCAGCAGGTTTAGTTTCATCATGGTTTCAAACGCCTTCACGTGCATATATACCTGGCCTTTGTCATCGCATGAACCACGCGCATATATCTTGTCATCTTTCACAACCGGTTCGAACGGAGGAGAGTCCCACAGATTTATAGGGTCAGCAGGTTGCACATCGTAGTGACCGTATACTAAAATAGTAGGTAATGACGCATTGATAATTTTTTCTGCATAAACGATCGGGTGACCTTTTGTTTCGCATATCTCAACGGTATCAACTCCGGCAGCGGCCAGTTTTTCTTTCAGGTATTCTGCTGCTTTACGAACATCACCTTTATTACGACTGTCTGCACTGACAGACGGAATGCGAAGCCAATCAAAAAGTTCAGACAGGAAACGATCCTTGTTAGATGAAATGTATTCTTTAATCATTGTTCCGGTTATTGAGTTTAACGGCAAATTACAGTATCGATCCGATTGTTAAAGCATCGCTCATAACTTTATCTTCATGATGAAGGTTTGTTCCAGACTTGCCGTGTCTTTTATCCTTCCTTTGTTGCCTATGATCTGCAACAACTGGCTGTTGGCTATAAAGTAAAACTCATCACCAACAATAACACCGGTGGTAGGTGAATCAAATTTAGCATCGCCCTCACACTGAAAATCTATTCTCTCGGCACGATCACTACTCGCGTTTAATGTTACTTTTTGAATGGACTCCGGAAAGAACGTGTTCTGCACTCCGATCAGCGTATTGTTGTATTGATAAAGACCATCATAGCCCATTACCATATAGCGATCGTTGGGAATAGCTGAGATATGTTTTGTAGCTATATCTACCCGCACAACACCTTGATCACCTCCTGTACTTACGATCAGAAATTTTTCATCAGGTGTTGCTGTAATACCGTTGGCGAAAGCAACGCTGCCATGCTTGGTAAATTCTTCCAGTGTTTTACTGTCCTTGCGAATTACCCATAGCATACCGGCATCTGTGTCGGTAACAAATACATCGCCTGCTTTGGTAATATATAGGTCGTTAAACAAATGGCGGTTGTCGTCTACCAGCTTGAAGCGTTTCACCATTTTTTTGGTGTGAAGATCATATACATGCACGTTGGAAATTTTTCGTACAGTATCATGTTCGGGTGTATTGTTGCATGCCCACAATAAACCGCGTGCATCCACCTTCATGCCAAGCACCTGCTCAATCTCGTCCGTTCCCGATGCAATAAGGTCGCTCGTCTTACCATCGGGTGTAATCTTTACTATTTTTCTTTTATATATACTGCCCAGGTAAAAAGCTTTTTCTGTAGGGTCGTATGCGATGCCTTCGGGTATAAGATCTCGTTCTTCCAGTATAAAGGCTGTTTCTGCTTTCTTCTGTGCGAAAACAAAATGACAGACGAGTAACATCGATACCAATAGTGTGTGTTTATTCATAACAAGTTTAAGGGGATAGCCTTTTACAAAATGACGTTTACGAAATACAGCAGATATATATACTAACATGAAATATACTTCACATCAGAACAATACAACTTCTGCGCCCCGCGGATTTGTAAGATACGAGTTAATAAGATTTTGAACGGTAGGTGTTTCGGTGCTGGAGCGCACATATGTGCGTGCCGATTCGAAATCAGCAATCGATATATCTTTACCAACATAGCCAAAGCCACAATACGTGCCTTTGTCAACCAGCACGAGCGATTGCTCATCAATGTTTCTTCCCTTACCAATAATAGCTGCTGAACTGCCTGTACTTTTAAAAGTATCAATCGCTTTATGTATCCGCTTGTTATAGCGCTTAACGGTTTCAACACCTTCGCAGGCTCCATGGCATTCTCCGGTCTGATAATTAAAACATAATCCTTTGGCAACCTGGAGTCCGCATAACTTCGGACAAAGATCAAACTCGCGCACTTTCTCCCAGAGAAAATTCCACGCGTCACCTTTCGTACTGAAACGGACCAGCGGGTGCGAACCCTTCGTCACTATATTTACCGAGAACCGCAGGTAGCCATTGCGATCTTCATAATCAAAAATTCCCCACTCTTCAACCCTATACTTTTGCGCCTGGTTATACTTCGGCCATAGTCTTCGTATTTCCTGCGATTCCAGAATTAATGCGATCAATTCATTACCGGTAAGTTCATGACTGATATGATGAATTTCATTTCTGATCTTGGAGCGACTCCACTCGCGTGCTTCACCCGTAAAATGACCTGCAATTCTTTTTTTAATGTTGATGGCTTTACCAACATAAATAACCTGACCGCGTGCGTTATGAAAATAATATACTCCCGGCAGTGAAGGCAGGCGATCGAATTCTTCTTTTGGAAGATTGGGTGGAAGAATTGTTTCTCCGGAATTTTTCTTCAGCGCCTTTGCTATATAATTATCGCGGTCGCGTCTTAATAACTGATCGAAGATTTTAACCGTAGCATGTGCATCGCCACTCGCGCGGTGCCGGTTGGTAATTTGTATACCTAAACTTTCAGACAATGTTCCAAGACTATACGAACGCAACCCCGGAATAATTTTACGACTCAACCGTACCGTGCATAATTTTTTTGCCTGCCAGTTAACACCTGTCAATTCGAACTCACGCTTTAAAAATGAATAATCGAAGTGAGCGTTGTGTGCTACAAAGACTTTTCCATCGAGGAAACCGAAAATTTCTTCGGCAACTTCTTCAAAGGTCGGGGCATTGAGCACCATCTCGGTTGAGATTCCGGTAAGACCTGTAATGTAGTGTGGTATGTCTCTTCCGGGATTTATTAAGGTATGGTAGGTTTCCGTGATCTGGATTCCATCATGATGAAAAATAGCAATTTCTGTAATGCGATGGTTTGCCGCATAGCCTCCGGTAGTTTCAATGTCAACAATCGCGTACATGGTCGAAATTTAAAGTTTGACTTGTTAAGGTAAAAGCAGAAATTCAATCAAATTTTAATTCTTGTAAAATGAACGGAATAGTCCGATTTCTCTTGTCTGGTGTCGCAGTATTATTAACGGCATACCTCATGAAAGGTGTACACGTAGAGCATTATGGTTACGCATTGCTGGTGGCAGCGGTGCTGGCCCTGGCAAACATGATTGTAAAACCGGTGCTCATTATTTTCACCATTCCCATCACCATTTTCACACTCGGTTTATTTTTATTGGTGATCAACGCGCTGATCATTATGCTGGTGGATTACCTAGTGCCCGGTTTTCGTGTCGATGGTTTCTGGTGGGCACTTTTGTTCAGTGTTGTCCTGTCTATTTTCAACAGCCTGTTCACCGACATCTCGAAAGAAAAAGAGCGCTAGAAAAATTTCCATAACCACCGACCGAAAACCTCTACCTCATGAACGTTACTATACGCACCCTTGTGGCTGTTGCATGGCTGTTGTTTGCAGCATGCTCAACAAAACAATCCAATCCCGAAGATCATACCCCTGAAGCTTCGCTGGCGGATCTGAAAGTATATACCGGACTCGAAGTGACATTGTTTGCTTCCGAGCCTATGTTCAGCAATCCGACCAACATGGATATAGATGCACGTGGAAGAGTGTGGGTTTGTGAAGCATACAACTATCGCAATCAATACAATCCTAAAAATCCGGTGAAGAAAGAAGGCGATCGCATCATGATCCTGGAAGATACCGATGGCGATGGCAAGGCCGACAACAGTAAAGTATTTTATCAGGGCACAGATATAAATGCAGCGCTGGGTATATGTGTGCTGGGCAATAAAGTAATTGTATCGTGCAGCCCCAACGTTTTTGTTTTTACCGATGAAGATGGTGATGATGTGCCAGAGAAAAAAGAAATTCTCTTCCAGGGCATCAAAGGTGTTCAGCACGATCATGCTATACATTCATTTCTGTTTGGGCCCGATGGTAAACTATATTTCACCATGGGTAACGAAGGTGTATTGCTCGTAGATGCAAAGGGCGATACCGTACGCGATATCCATGGAAATAAAATTGTTGCTAACGGTAAACCCTATCGCGATGGCATGGCGTTGCGTTGCAACCCCGATGGTACCGGTGTGGAAGTGATTGGCAATAACTTTCGGAATAATTATGAGTTAACCGTTGATCCCTTCGGCACGGTGTGGCAATCGGATAACGATGATGATGGAAACAAAGCCACGCGCATCAACTATGTTATGGAGCATGGTAACTTCGGGTATAAAGACGAGGTGACCGGAGCAAGCTGGTATAAAAGGCGCACGAACCTGGAAAAGGAAATTCCTTTTCGTCACTGGCATTTGAATGACCCGGGTGTAGTGCCCAACCTGTTGCAGACCGGTGCAGGTTCGCCTACTGGTATAATGATGTATGAAGGTACTATGCTTCCGCAGATTTTTCAGGGGCAGCTCATTCACGCAGAGCCGGGTCATAATGTTATACGTTCCTATACCATAACGAATGATGGTGCCGGCTATAAAGCAGAGATAGTAAATATACTCGAAGGTCAGAAAGATCAATGGTTTCGTCCGGCAGATGTTACGGTGGCTCCGGATGGTTCGTTGTTCGTTGCTGATTGGTACGACCCCGGAGTTGGTGGCCACCAGGTGGGCGATGTAGATCGTGGCAGAATATACCGTATAGCGAAATCAAAAACAGGATATACTATATCTCCACCCGACCTCACCACTGCCAATGGTGCTGTACTAGCTTTAGTAAGTGGTAACGCGGCAACACGATATATAGGATGGAACGCTCTTGCCACGTTTGGCGAACGGGCAGAAAGTGCTTTGCTAAAACTATGGACTTCCGGCAACGTAAGACATCGCGCACAAGCACTCTGGCTGCTGACGAAACTTCAGGGTAAAGCAGATATATACCTGCAGCAGGCTGTTGCTGATAAAGAAAGTAACATTCGTATTGAAGCGATTCGTATCGCTAAACTTCTCAAAAAAGATATACTTCCCATTGCAGCTAAGCTTGCGAGCGACTCTTCGGCCCAGGTTAGAAGAGAGGTTGCTCTGGCGCTTCGCGGTAACGCAACAACAGAAGCTGCCGCTATATGGACACAACTGGCGTTGCAGTATAATGGCCGTGATCGCTGGTATCTGGAAGCCCTGGGAATTGGTGCTGCCGAAACGGAAGACCTATATTTCAACGCCTGGAAACAGAAGGTTGGCAACAACTGGAATACACCCGCAAACAGCGATATAGTTTGGCGAAGTCGCAGTAAATATGCTATGCCGTTGCTAGCGGAACTAATCAAGTCTTCTGATGAACAGGAAATGTTACGATACTATCGCGCATTCGATTTTTATAAAGATCCACTCAAGCAAACGGTGCTCGCGCAACTTGTACAGCAAGCACAAGGCGATAAAGTATTGTATGCGCTAAAGCACATGGATGCCTCCAAACTAAAAATGACGCCACCGGTTATGACAGCACTTAACAAAGTGCTGGATCAATATAGAGGTGAGCTTCAGTACGTGGAGCTTGTGTCGTTATTCAAACTGCAGAATCATGCTGATGAACTGCTGCAAATAGGTATACATTATCCGGATAGTGCAAAAGGTAAGGAAGCAATAAAAGCGTTGCTCGATTGGGATCGTACCGATCTGATCGATAAAGTTCTCAGTTCGCCCAACCGCGATGAAGGCCAGGCCATGATCAAAGCGTTGTGGCCCTATATGTACGATAAGAAAACGATAGCCATTATGGAAGGTGTAATGATGGACACGTCCAAAGAGATGGAACTGCGCAAGCTTGCTGTAAAAACTTTTGGCGGCCCGTGGGAATCAGAAGATCGTTTACTCTTGCTGGCAAAAGAGAAGAAGATACCCATAACATTGCAGGCAGCGGCCGCGGGAGTTTTTCAAACTGCGTGGCGTGCTACGTTGCGAGACGAGGCCGGCAAATATCTGAAGCTGCCAGGCAGTAAAGAAGGTACTTCGCTACCAACGGTATCGGTACTGGTCGATAAACAGGGTAATGTTGAGCAAGGCAAAAAAGTATTCAAGACTATATGCAGCAGTTGCCATCGCCTTAACAACGAAGGTGTAGATTTTGGACCAGACCTCAGTGAGATCGGTGATAAACTTCCGAAAGAAGCAATCTATACGGCTATACTTTATCCCGACCAGGGGATAAGTTTTGGTTACGAAGGCTGGCGTATAAAACTTCATGACGGCTCTTCTGCATTCGGGCGTATCATTTCAGAAACGGAAGATAAGATCGATGTACAGTATATGAACAATCAGCAAACAATTCTGAAAGAAAATATACTCTCGCGCACAAAGCTTGAAAGCTCGCTGATGCCATCGAACCTGCAAGCGACTATGACGGAGCAAGAGCTGGTAGACCTGGTGGAATACCTGAATACACTTCGGAAGTAGATCGGCTTGTATTATTTCCTATTAAACGATTCATCTACAGCCACTTGATGTTACACCAAGGGTTTGGCATTGCGTTTGCCTTACACGATACAGGTATTTAAAACACCTGCGATTATGAAAACTAGATTAGGTTTACAGGTAACAATGGTATTGTTTTTACTGGCTGCAGTAACAACTGCAGAAGCACAGCACAGAGGCCGCGATCGTGATCATGATAATGGAAGAGACCGAGGCCGCGGACACAGCAATGGAAATGGAAACGGACGTGGAGACAGTAAGCATTATAGAGACCGTGATCATGACCATCATCATCACAGCGATCATAAAAAAGTAGTGCATGTATACCATCATCGTCCGGCTCCGGTTGAACGCAGAGTAGTGGTACATCACCATCATCACACACGTCCTCGTTATGTATACTATCGTGATTATGACGTATACTATGATTGCGATCGCCAGGTGTTTATCTCGTTCTCGGGAAGAAACTGGGCAGTGAGTGTTGAGAGACCCATGCGTATGCATCGTGTAGATATATACCGCGCATCACGCGTAGACGTTGATTACTATAATGATGACTTTGCGGAATACCTGGAACAGAAGAGACCACACGGAAGAGTATATGCCGAATGGTAATACCAATACGATAGATAGAGATGTAGTATATGGTGTTGAGTGTAGAATGTCAGGCGAAAGTCTGACATTCTTGTTTTATATCAATCTTTATAGATAAACGTTTTGCCTTCGCCCTTCTTCTGTATATGGCCCCTATACATGCCGGCCGTATTGAAGGTCATCGAAATGTTACCTTGACGATCGAGTGCTATAATACCTCCGTCACCACCGAGGTGTGGTACCTTCTTCATCACAACACTATCAGCCGCCTCCTGTAAGGAGAGGTCAGTATATTTGACGAGTGATGCTATATCATGTGCAACCGCTAACCGGATAAAATACTCGCCCCATCCTGTAGCAGATACACCGCACGATGCGTTGTCTGCATAAGTACCCGCACCGATGATAGGAGCGTCACCAACACGGCCGTATTTTTTATTCGTCATGCCACCGGTAGATGTACCTGCCGCTATATTTCCGTATTGATCAAGTGCGACAGCACCTACCGTTCCAAACTTTTTGTCTTTGGTATAGGGGTCGATCAGCAATGCTTCACGATCTGCTTCAGCTTCTTTTGCTTTGATCCATTGTTTGTAACGAAGTGAATCGAAGAAGTAGGAGGGATCTACGATTTCAAGATTTTGTTCGCGGGCAAATTTTTCAGCACCATCACCAATCATCATTACATGTTCAGATTTAGTCATTACTGCGTATGCTGCAGTGATTGGATTTTTGATCGTAGTAACTCCGGCAACAGCACCTGCCATTAAATTACTGCCGTCCATGATGGATGCATCGAGTTCGTTCCTGCCTTCGCTATTGAATACAGCTCCTTTACCGGCATTGAACAATGGAGAGTTTTCCATCACTTTTATAGCAGCAATAACAGCATCGAGACTTTTACCACCGCGCTCCAGCACGCTATAGCCACTGTCCAGCGCTTGTTGCAGCTTAGCGTGATATGCTTTCTCCCGTTCAGGAGTCATGTTCTCGCGCTTGATTGTACCGGCACCACCGTGTATAACCAGTGTTATAGGACCGGGAGATTTATCGGCTATTGCGTCTTCCTGCTTTTTACTGCACGAGCCGACTATAACGAGTAAAGCAAAAAGTAAAAAAAATCTCATAAAGGTTGGGTTAATGATTAGGAAAGGTAGGGAATTGCTATTATACTGCGATTCGGGAATTAATTGTATAATATTTTTTGTTTTCGGGCGTGAGCGCATAATTTTGCGCATCTTTTACCAAACGGGCAAACACCATTATGGCTAAGAATAAAAAGACCAGCGCTAAACCAGCTAAAAAAGCTGCAAAAGCGAAACCTACAGCTAAAGTAAAGAAAGCGGCTCCCGCAAAAGCTAAGAAGGCACCAGCCAAAAAAGTTGTTGCTAAAAAAGCAGCTCCCAAAAAGGCAGCACCCGCTCCTAAAAAACCGGTGGCTGCAAAAAAGGAAGCTCCTAAAAAAGAGCCTGCTAAAAAATTAGCGGTGGCCCCGAAGAAAGAAGAACAAACTGTGAAGGTTGAAAAAACCGTAGCACCTAAGAAAGTGGAGAAAGCGGAAACCCCCGTTAAACCAACTCCGGTAGCTGCTAAACCTGCACCACCACAATTAAATATTTTTCCAGTGCCGAACCAGAGACCGATTGCTCACAAGCCTGCACAAGGTGTAGCATCTAGTGAAGAAAGAACACGCTATTCAGAAGAAGAGTTGAAGGAGTTTGAAGGACTAATCAACCGTAAACTTGATAAAGCGAAAGAAGAGTACAAGATTTTGAAAGATACTCTCAATCGTAACAACGATGAGGGAACAGATGCCACTTCAGGTGGAAATACAAAAGTATTGGAAGATGGCGCTGAAACTGCAGAGAAAGAAAACCTGAGTCAGTTAGCTGCACGTCAACAGAAATATATAACGAACCTGGAGAATGCACTGGTGCGGATCAAAAACGGTACTTACGGAATATGTTCCGTAACCGGAAAGCTGATCCCGAAAGAAAGATTGATCGCGGTGCCCCACACAACGCAGTCGATCGAAGCGAAAATGATGCAACAGGATTAACAAAAGCTTCCCCTCAACACCAGAGGGGATTTTTGTCTCCGAACAATTTTTTTTTGGGTTATCTTTATTACCAAACACAGAACACCGTGGACTTCCTACAGAATCATATTGAGGCATTGATCTTTTGCTCGCCAAGCCCTATAAAAGTTATTGATATCAAGACCTGTCTTTCTGAAATGTTTAATGCCGATGTTCCGGATGAAGACATAGCAGGAGCACTTCAGCGTCTGGAAGAGAAATTTACTGCTGAAGAATATTCCTTTCAGCTATATAAAGCCGGAGGAGGATATCAATTTCTTACCAAGCCTGCATACCAGGCAAGTATTGGTATCATGCTGAAACAACAATCGAAGAAAAGATTATCGACCTCAGCGATGGAAACACTCTCCATCATTGCCTATAAACAACCGATCTCGAAGACTGAGATTGAAAATATTCGCGGTGTGAACTGCGACTATGCCGTACAAAAATTACTTGATAAGAATCTTATCGAGATAACCGGCAAGGCCGATACCATTGGTCGTCCGATGCTATATGGCACTACACCTAAATTCATGGAATACTTCGGGATCAATGATCTTAATGAACTTCCCGTTCCAAAAGAATTTACAAGCGAAACCAGTACAAGCACCATTGGTGAAAATATCGACTTAAAAGAATCAGATGCCCAACCGCAGCAAGAGTAACTCATCCGGGAGATCAGGAGCCCGAACCAATACATCCAGACCTGGTAAAAATTTCAAGAGCGGTAGCGACAGTGCTCCTCGCGGAGGCTATAAGAAATCAGACAGAAGCGAATCTTCGGGCAAGTCGTTCCGAAAGTCAGGTGATTCCTTTGAAGAAAGAAGCAGCAGACCCCGTAAGACATTCAAAAGCGATAGTTCGCCACGGGGAGGCTATGCTAAATCTGACAGAGGTGAGTCTTCCGGCAAGTCATTCCGTAAGTCGGGCGATTCCTTTGAAGAAAGAAGCAGCAGACCTCGCAGAACATTTAAGAGCGATAGCGACAGTTCGCCACGGGGAGGCTATAAGAAATCTGACAGAGGTGAGTCTTCTGGCAGGTCGTTCCGAAAGTCGAACGATTCGTTTGACGAAAGAGGCAGCAGACCTCGCAGAACGTTTAAGGGCGATGGTGACAGTTCACCACGGGGAGGCTATACGAAATCTGACAGGGGTGAATCTTCCGACAGACCCTTTCGCAAATCGAATGAAGAGTTTGGAGAAAGACGCAGCAGATCGGGAAGTGCATTTTCAAAACCCGGTAAAAAGTTTTTCAAAAGCGCTGATAAATCATCAGACTCCAAACGTGACGATGATGCAGCTCCACGCAAAAGTTTTTCTGCACGTGCAGGAGGTAAATCATCTTCTGACAAACCAAGAAGAGAAGCACCATTTAAAAAGCGATATACGGAAGAAAGCTCTGACCGCCCGTTTAAAAATTCAGGATCAAAACGATCATTTGATGAATCGGATGAAAGCCCAAGAGGTTTTTCCAGCAAACGCAAAACTTCTGGTGGACGAAAAAGTTTTAACGAGGAAGAAGAACAGGCTCCGACACAAACGAGCAAAGTTCGTCTCAACCGTTTTATTGCAAACAGCGGTGTTTGCTCCAGACGTGAAGCAGATGAGCTTATCACAATGGGCCTCATTTCAGTTAATGGCAAAACCATTACCGAGTTAGGGTATAAAGTAAATCCCGGTGACGAAGTTCGTTATGAAAGTAAGGTGCTGCGTGCCGAGAAGCCGGTATATATCCTGATGAACAAACCGAAGGGATACCTGACCACTACGGCTGATCCGCAGGAGCGTAATACGGTTATGCACCTGATCGGTAATAAAATAAAGGAGCGCATATATCCGGTGGGCAGACTAGACCGAAATACAACGGGGTTGCTACTGCTTACCAACGATGGCGACCTGGCTGATAAACTGATGCACCCTTCATATAATGTAAAGAAAATATATAAGGTTGAACTTGATCGCCCATTAACCAAAGCTGACTTTCAGAAAATAGCAGAAGGTATTCAGCTGGAAGAAGGTAGAGCTATGGTGGATGATGTAGCTATAATTTCTGAAGATGGAAGAACCGTTGGACTAGAGATTCATATAGGCTGGAACCGCGTAGTACGCAGAATATTTGAGTCGATGGAGTACCAGGTTATAAAGCTCGATCGTTCGGTATATGCCGGTCTGGATAAAAAAGATCTGGGTCGTGGTGAATGGCGTTTCCTCAAGAGCGAAGAGATTGTTCGCCTGAAACATTACAAATAGAACTTCAGAGAAATGCGTAAGACTATATATCTATAGCTTACGCATTTTCCAATATAATCGTAAAGGTACTTCCCTTACCAAGTTCAGATACCACCTCTATTGTTCCGTGCACTTTACTGAGCGCCTCCCTTACTATATATAGCCCCAGCCCTGTTCCTTCGGTATCAAGCGATGCACGATAAAACATCTCGAAGATCTTCGGTAGATTTGCCTCTGCTATACCTTTACCATTGTCTTGAATGGCAATCTTCACCACATCGTTTTCACGTTGAAACAAAACCCGTATAAAAGGATTCGGCTGATCGAGGTTGTGATACTTGACTGCATTTGCCAGCAGATTATTCAACACGATCTTCATCTGGTTAAAATCAGATTGCAATACATGACTCGCATCATGTGTATAGTCAAGCGATATCGAAGAAGCTCCCTTGTTGAATTTTATATCCATAATGGAATTGTCGAGCAGATCTTTGAAGTTTATTTTCTCGAGCTTCACATCCATTTTTTTGCTGCGCGACAGGCTGAGTATGTCGCCGATGACCATATCAAGTTTTTTTACCCGGGCTTCAATCATATCCATAAACGTCCGCGCCCGTTCTTCTTCAAACTCCATTTTTCCTAAATAGGTAAGGCCGAGTATAGATGCTATCGGTGCGCGCAGATCATGGGATGTACTATAGAGAAAACGATCAAGTTCTTTGTTTGCTTTATCGAGGCGCGTACGTTCATCTTCCAGCAACCACATAATCATACTCATGCCCATAATGGAGATAAGCAGCAGATCAACCACACCATAAAAATTGGGCACCAGCATTTCGGTAATAAATACGTTGATGATGACGATGAGGCAATAGTATAACTGGTAGATACTATAGAGTATAAAAGTGATGGAGAGTATACGCTGTCCGAACCCTCTTGAGAACTTTTTGTTTTGCAGCACAACAACCCCGGCTATCAGAAAACCCGCTCCACTTACAAACGTGCGACTTCCCACCCGAAGTAAATATCGGAACATGGAATCTTCTACCGTTTGGCTGAAAGCAATGACGGATATGAGGGAAACGAAGAAGCAGATGATGAGTATCGCTTTAAACTTTCTTCGGTTAAAAGCTTTTTCAGTTACAAGCTCGTAGGCACCGCGCAGTATCCAGATGATCTGCAAAAAGCAACTCATTTGTGCGAGCGTACTGATAACAAGGCGCGTGGTAGACTGGCTCTGCATGAAGAATGCCGTTACAACGCAGGTTGCTGTAATATATATGGCAAAGGCCAGCCAGCTTAATGCCCAGGTATATAAAAACCTTCTTCGGTAAAGAATACCGAAGTAACGGAACACGAAAAAGAGTATAATGCCCAACGTGCACTCCGCTACATATAGATAAATTAATCGTAAAGCTGTTTCTGAGAAGTTCGTTATACCCATAGCGGGTGATTAATGTGATAAAATAATCAGAACAGATCGAGAAACAAAACATAATTTATTTAGTGGCACCGGGCAATTACCTGCCAGCGAAATGCCCATCGCCAACCAATGGTGAAACTGGTTGCGGAATCGCGGAGTACTTCGATTAATTCTTTTTTGGTGAAAGCACGCAAAACCGAAAGTGGCGCATCGTATTTCACCATGGCAGACTTTGAAAACAATTTTGTTAACAGGCGTATGGAGTAGTATGCTAACGGATGGCGGTGAATATCATTGACGATGAAGCCGATGTTACATTGTTTACGAAGCTGATGGAAGAAGCAGCTTAGTTGTGTATTACTGAAATGATGATAGAACAGCGTACCGATAACAACATCGAATTTCATGTTCCGGAAATCATCGGAGAAAATATCGAGTGCCAGAAATTCTATGGTGGGCAGATCCTTTATATTCTGTTGGGCAAAGCGAATGATGTTGGGGTTTGCATCTATACCGATGAGTTTCACTGGTATACTGTTACGTGCGGCCCAGTGGTATATTAACCGAAGCATATCACCACCGCCACAACCTAAATCGGCAATGACAAACGGTTTGCTACGATCATGATTTTTGAGAATTTTTTTGAGCGCTTCGATCGTAACAGCATTACCCCCGAGCCACGTGTTGATGAATTCAAGTTCGCGTAATGTTTGATCGACCACATCACCGGCACAATCGAGATCGTCCATTATTTCAAGAGCTTCTGATCGTGTGGCGAAATCAGGCATGCGGAGTATCGATTTTTAGCAGCATACTTTCCAGTGTTAAACCCGGTCCGAATGCAAAACTAAGGATGCGGGCATTGTGATCATCAGATGCTATATTCTTAAAAATCTCGTTCAGTACAAACAAAACGGTAGGCGATGACATGTTGCCATAATTTTTCAGAACGCTGTAGGCAGCCTTGTTGTGCTCTTCGGTAATGTTGAGCTCCTGCTGTATAGCTTCCAGAATTTTTTTCCCTCCCGGATGTATAGCATAATAGCGTATACCCATACCGTTGTCGCCTATCTTCTGCATCAGAAGATTGGTAAGCTCACGAATTCCTTTTTTAATAATATCAGGCACATAAGTAGACAAGCGCATTTCGAAACCAAGATCGCCTATACTCCAGGCCATATCACGTTTACCTTCCGGAGCCAGGTCGCTGTGAAATGCTTCCAGTTTTAAGGATGGTTTTGCATGATCTGTTTTACCTTCAATCAATATAGCGGCAGAGCCATCGGCAAAGAGTGCATTGGCCAGAAAGTTATCGTCACTTGCTTCCTTCTGAAAATGGAGACTGCATAACTCTGTACATACAATTAGCACTTTTGCATTTTCATCAGCTTTACAAAAAGCATCGGCTACTTTTATAGCATTGAAGGCCGCATAGCAACCCATAAATGTTATACTGGTGCGTTGTACCGTGGTGGGTAAACCTAAATTTTGCACAAGCTCTATATCCAGGCCGGGGGCATACATACCGGTACAGCACACCACAATAAGATGAGTTGTTTGGTGTATGTTAAACTGCGGAGCACTGCTCTGTAAATTCTTAACTGCAGCTATACTAAGATTAAGCGCATGTTCCTGAAAAACCTGAAGTCGTTTTTGTGTGGAGGGAAACGGTTCATGTTCAGGGTCGTTGGGAAAGAATGAAAATGTATCTTCTTTTCCGTAATCTTCCAATACAGTATGCCTGTAATCAATGCCGCTTGCTTTGAAGATCGTGTGAAGTTTACGGCTGTTGTAAGAATCAAGACCCATGGTTTTTTCCATGAATCGTGCAATGGTTGACTGACTGATGCGATGTGGAGGATTAGCCGTTCCGATAGCAGTAATGAAGCTCATTCCCTTTCTGTGATATATATAATTAAAACCTTTTTACGACATAGGAGTTCTCTACCTGTTAAAAAACTATGTATGCAGTTAAAGGGAAGGTTTTCTACAAAAATAACAGGCTGCTTATTAGGCAGCCTATTTTTGAATCAGAATAACTTTTCTCCGGGAGGAGTAATACCTTTCAGGCGAAGATAAACTGTAGTTTGTCCCCTATGATGGGTTTGATGTTCAAATGCTTTCTCGAGGGCGGTGCCTCTGTTCATATCAAAGTTGAAGATCTTTACCATTTCCTGCAGCTGCTGGTCGGTCATTGTTTTCATACCTGCGATAACAAAATCATAGCTTTCCATTACTGCTTTTGTTACTTCGGCTTTACTCTTGGTCTTGTCTGATTTTTCAAGTTGACCAAATGCTACCGGGCTTGCCTTGCCTACCGCGGTGGCTCCTATACCGTAGTTTGCTTCGGCAATGTGCATCATCTGCTGGCCGAAGCTGCGCATCTCTGCCGTTGGTTTGTAGTTGAATGTTTCTTCAGAGGCAGCATCCAGATACTCCTTTGTGTAGGCCTTTGCCCGCTCCCAGTTCGTTGTAAGCTGGCCTACAGTTGCTGTAGAGGTGCTGGCAGATTTTTCTTTTGACGTAAAAGCAACGAGGGCAACCATTGCCATAACCAGTACGGCAGCGGTAATCAGGGTGGATTTTCTCATGGTGTTAAAATGATTTAGTGGAGTATTGAAGTTAGCAAGAAAGCACGATGAAGATATCGATGCCGCTATATTTTTAAGCGAGGAAGCGTATATACAGTTCATCTGCGTTTTCAGACGATTCAATCACACTATATTCCGGGTGGTCAAAAAAATTTTTACCTGCTACAACCTCTTTAATACCTTCGGTGTCTATAAAGCATGACCCTTAGTATAATGTTTACGAAACGAAAAATTCTTTTGATTCTGGGAATCGTTGTGGCCATTGTTATCGGCTTGTACACAGGCTTGTTTGGAATGACTGTATAAAAATCAATCTTCCGTACCAACCGTAAAGCTATACCGTAGCATTTTATACGCTGTTACACCAGCTACATAACGAAAAATACCTGAACGCCTCTGTGCGTTAACACAGAGAGCCCGGCATACTATATTACTTTTGCTGGTCGGCTAGCTTTTTCTTCAGAAATTCGGCTGTATAACCTTTGCCTTTCTTCGCCATCTCTTCCGGAATACCTTCGAACATTAATGTGCCCCCCTTCTTCTCTCCACCTTCTGGGCCGAGGTCGATAATCCAGTCTGCACATTTGATTACTTCCAGGTTGTGTTCAATAACTATAACGCTATGGCCCTGATCGACCAGTGCATTTATAGCCTTGAGTAACTTGGATATATCATGGAAGTGAAGGCCTGTTGTAGGCTCGTCAAAGATAAAGAGTATATGTCCTTCCGTTGAGTTCTTGCCCAGGAACGAAGCAAGCTTAACACGTTGTGCTTCGCCACCGCTTAACGAGTTAGACGACTGCCCGAGCTTAACATAGCCAAGCCCTACATCATTGAGTGGAAGTATCTTATCATATACAGCCTTCTTGTCGCGGAAGAAGTTTAGTCCGTCTTCAACAGTCATATCGAGTATATCGGCAATGTTCTTACCATTATACTCTACTTCCAGTATCTCTTGCTTGAACCGTTTGCCATGGCAGCTTTCGCACTTCAGAAATATATCGGCCATGAACTGCATCTCTACACGGATCTCTCCTTCACCTTCGCAGGTTTCGCAGCGGCCGCCTTCTACGTTAAAAGAGAAGTGAGAAGGTTTATAGCCGCGTTGTTTCGACAGCGCCTGGTCTGCATACAGGTTGCGTATAGCATCGTAAGCCTTTACATAACTTATAGGGTTGGAGCGCGAAGATTTACCGATCGGGTTCTGATCAACAAACTCCACTTGCGTAACTTTTTGAAAGTCGCCTTCCATTTTATCATACTTACCCGGAGCTTCGGCAACCGAACCATTCAATCTTCCGACAGCTGGATATAGTATCTTTTTGATGAGTGTAGATTTACCGGAACCACTTACTCCGGTTACAACCGTAAGCACGCCCATCGGGAATTTAACCGTAAGGTTCTTCAGGTTATTTTCACGCGCACCGAAAACAGTAATCGAGTCTTTCCACTTTCTTCGAAAAGAAGGTATAGCAATCTCTTCTCTGCCGGTGAGATAATCGGTTGTATGCGATTTTATTTTTCCGTTTACATCTTTGAGTGAACCCTGGAAAACAAGTTCACCTCCGTGGCTACCGGCATCCGGACCAATGTCGATGATCTGATCGGCAGCACGCATAATTTCTTCTTCGTGCTCAACTACAATTACCGTGTTGCCCAGATCGCGAAGTGTTTTTAATACACTCACCATGCGATCGGTATCTTTCGGATGCAAACCTATACTGGGTTCATCCAATATATACATTGACCCTACCAGTGCACTTCCTAACGATGTAGCGAGTTTGATACGCTGGTACTCGCCACCGGATAATGTAGAAGTAATTCTGTTCAGCGTAAGATATCCTAAACCTACACGCGTAAGGTACTCCAGTCGTGAACGTATTTCTGTTAAAATTCTTTCGGATACTTTCTGATCATGTACCGGTAATTTTAACTTTTCAAAAAATACCAGGCTCTCTTCTATAGGCAGAAGAACCAGGTCAGTGATTGATGTATCAGCAATCTTTACATACTGCGCATCTTTACGCAAACGGGTCCCTTTACAGTCAGGACAATTTGTTCTTCCGCGATAGCGCGAGAGCATTACCCTGTATTGGATCTTATGTGTTTTTGATTCGAGGTATTTGAAGAAACCATTTATACCATCGAAGTATTCATTGCCTGTCCACAACAACTCTTGTTGCTTTGGAGTCAACTCATTATAAGGACGATGTATCGGAAAATCGAATTTTATACCATTCTTCAGCAGAGGCTTGGCCCACTCGCCCATGGTTTCGCTTCGCCATGGAGCAACAGCACCTTCGTAAACAGAAAGAGACTTGTCGGGTATAACAAGGTCTTCATCTATACCCAGTATTTTACCAAAGCCTTCGCACGTTTGGCAGGCACCGTATGGATTATTAAAGCTGAAGAAGTTAACAGAAGGTTCTGTAAACTTCATACCATCTAATTCGAAGCGATCAGAGAAATGTAATTTACTTTGACCCTCGGCATATACTATACAGTCACCTTCACCTTCAAAGAAAGAAGTTTGCACCGAGTCTGCTATACGGAAGGTTGTATCTTCATCTTCCGGGTTTACACTCGCACGGTCAATCAGCACTTCAATATCGCCTTCAACCTTAACAGCTTTTTTCTTTTTAGCACCTTCTGCTTCTGTACCGACAAGTTCTTCAATGAATTTTACTTCACCGTTTACCAGTATCCTGGCAAAGCCTTTACTTAACAGCAGGTTTAATTCATCAGCAAGCTTGCGTCCTTTTTTTATGTGCAGGGGCGAGGCAACCATAATGCGTGTACCGGCATCAAGTTTATTGATAGCATCTACTACACTTGTAACAGTATCGCGCTTTACTTCTTTGCCGCTAACAGGCGAGTATGTTTTACCGATGCGTGCAAAAAGTAATTTCAGGTAATCGTATATCTCGGTGGTGGTACCAACGGTTGAACGTGGATTGCGTGTGTTAACTTTTTGTTCGATCGCGATTGCCGGTGAAACACCTTTGATGTAGTCTACCTCAGGTTTCTCCATGCGTCCGAGAAACTGTCGCGCATACGAGCTAAGACTTTCTACATACATACGCTGACCTTCTGCGAAGAGCGTATCAAATGCGAGCGATGATTTTCCTGATCCTGAAAGTCCGGTAATAACCACAAGCTTATTGCGCGGAATAGCAACGCTCAGATTTTTGAGGTTGTTAACACGTGCACGTTTTATGATGATATACTCTTTGGGATTCAGTTCGTCCAGATATGTATCCTTAATCGTTAATGCCTGACTCACGGGGTGCTCCTTTTTATTTTATGAATTCAAAGTAAACAATCTTTCGTCTTTAAAAAATCTTTCCGCCCATGCGTGATGGCATGATACAGTGATAAAAAAGAAAACACCATCGTGAAGGATGGTGTTCATCTGTATGAAAATTTTTTTATCGATTAACTATCGAAGTCAGGATCATAGCTGGCTTCACGACTACTCTTGCCACCTTCGTCATCGTAGTCGTCACCACCACTGCCACCACTTCCATAATCATCACCGGATGATGATTCGAAGTCGTCATCGCCACCCGTATTATCGAACTCATCCTTGTTAGGAGTTGAGTCGAGGTCGTACTCGCCTTCGCTGTTTTTAGTAACAGGTACTTTTACGAGATACGTTGCATCTTCTGTTTCCAGCGGGAAAACGAAGATGGGCTCTTTTTTAGCATTGGTGATTCTGGTAATGCTACTTTCATAGCCATTCGGATACTGATCCTGCACCAATTCTTTTAAATCTTCTGAAAGATTTTCGAGACTCTTTATAACTTTTTTCTTGCTTGCGGCCATACTCGGGGTAACACAATTTTTCTGCGGGCAAATAGCTAAAGAATTTATGTGAGAGGCAAGAATTTTTAAAAATTTTTTTGCGCTGATCCGGAAACTTTCTATCTTTTCAAACCAATTCTTGAAATAAACCCCTACAATATCGAATAGAGCTCTACGTTACCTAAATGTGAGACAGAATGATTGACAGCAGATTCAGCGACAGCCAACTCGTGTCGCTCTATCAAAACGGTAACGAAGAAGCTTTCGAAACGCTCCTGCACCGACATAAGTCTAAAATTTACACAGCCATTTACCTTATCGTGAAGGATCGGTATACAGCTGAAGACTTGCTCCAGGAAACTTTTGTGAAAGCCATAAATACCATTCGTGGCGGACGGTATAATGAAGAAGGAAAATTTCTTCCATGGATCAGTCGCATTGCTCATAATCTTGCCATTGATCATTTCCGAAAAGACAAGCGCTATCCGGAAGTGGTATTGGAAGATGGCAGCCGTGTGTTTAACTCGTTAGAGTTTGCAGAAGAGTCTATGGAAGACAAGCAGGTGTTTCGCGATACGCGATCCAAACTGCGTGACTATATAAAGGAATTGCCAACAGAGCAAAAACAAGTGCTGATTATGAGGCACTATTTGCAGATGAGCTTTCAGGAGATCGCCGATCGCACTGGTGTGAGTATTAATACTGCACTGGGAAGAATGCGATACGCGCTGATAAACCTGCGTAAGAAGATGATCAAATACAGAGCCTATGATAAAAACTTTTACGCAAACGGACTTGATCAGGTATTTATACCACGAGACTACGGAGAAGGAGACCAGGGAGATTGACAGAGCCCTGCTATGTGATGGGGAGTTAAAGGCACTCTACAATGAACTGTGCGAAATGGTTAATGCCATGGACGATGCACAGCTTCAGCCTGCTGCTACAACGGTGTTGAGTATATTAACATACTCGCGCCACCTGCAGGAAAAGAGAACGCACTAAACGAGGTTACAACTCCTGTATCTGAATTAAACGCCAGCGAACTTTTACGCCTCCGCCATCGTGGATCTGGAGGGAAATTTTGCCGGTGATGCCACCGATTTTTTCATCGGTCAGGGAGATCATCTGCTGACCGTTGAGAAATGTGGTAACATCGTTTCCTTTTACCCGAACAACCAGACGATTCCAGTCGCCTTCTTTCAGATATTTTTCTTTCTCAGACGAAGGTTTAATCAACCAGCCACGTCCATACGATTCATATATACCACCGGTATGTTTACCCGCAGGTGCTACCTCGGCCTGCCAGCCGCTGATCTTCGTGCCTTCTACCGATGAATGAAAAAATACACCACTGTTGCCGTTTGACTCCTGTTTGAATTCAACTGTCAATTCAAAGTCTTTATACGAATTGTCTGATACCAGATAACCATATTGTTTGTCCGGTCCGCTTTCGCATATCAACTCGCCCTTTTCAACGTACCATTTTTCTGTGCCGTGTACTTTCCAGCCGGTAAGATCTTTACCATTGAATAAACTAACGGACTGGCCCAGCGCACTGATTGAACAAGCAAGAAGAAACAGTATGAAATAGTTTTTCATGTTGATGGTTCGGGTTGTTGTATGATGTTATTTACTCTTCCACTCCAGTGTGTTGATCATGTGTATGATATCTTTCTTCATATACTCAATAGCGGGAGCAAGCGAATCGTTGGCAACCTGCGTATTGAAATATAGCGCTCCGCGAAGGAAATTTTTAGAAGAGTCTGTTACTGTAAATTGAAACTGACTTGGTACTTCGCCTTCCAACTCTGCGATAACAGCAGTTTTACCGCTTGGTGTTTTGCTGATCACTTCATTAATAGCATACGCTTTAATCTGATGCTTGGCGGTTAAGGTATACGAGTCGTCAAGGAATTCCTTTAATAATTTACTGTTGTTGTTAATGCTCTTATAGGTAACATGCACATTGGCTTTTATCTGTGGATAGTAAATTTCTATCCAGTAACGCTCGCGTATGTTGGAAGTATCCGGCAATAGCGTTGCATGTTTAGAATACTCAAAAGTATAAGGTAATGTATCGGGTAATGGCCGATAAACAGGCTCCGGTAATTCAAGCCGATTATAGCCCAAAGGCTTAGGCAAGTAATCGCGCGTGCAGGAAGCAGTTGCCAGCAGCATTACAATCAACGAAATATAGCAGCAAATACTTTTCAGGAAAGTAAATTTTGGTTGTGTACGTTGTTCATATCGTACATCTATAGTGTGCTCTATATTTTCAGATCTCAGTATATCTACTTCGTACGCTGCTCCTGGTGCCTTCCGCTTATCAATCATTACCCGATGTTAAAATCTAAATCAATTCAAATTAAAAAGGAAGATCATCTGTACTGTTATCTACCGGAGCACTGCGCATACTTTCAGAAGAACTTCTCTCCGGAGATGAAGCGTACTCCTGGTTCATACCACCACCGCCACCGGTTTTAGGAGTAAGCATCGTCATGTTATCGCCTACAATCTCTGTTGTGTAACGCGTAACACCATCTTTCTCCCATGAGCGTGTGCGAAGTTTACCTTCGATAAAAACCATATCACCTTTGCGCAGATATTTTTGTGCTATTTCTGCAAGACCACGCCATAGCACAATGTTGTGCCACTCCGTTACTTCTTTCTTCTCACCTGTTGTTCTGTCTTTGTAA
Source organism: Flammeovirgaceae bacterium UBA5867 (assembly GCA_002432545.1). GTDB lineage: Bacteria > Bacteroidota > Bacteroidia > Cytophagales > Cyclobacteriaceae > Ohtaekwangia. Next base: position 52,307 of record DJFR01000040.1, read on the forward strand.
CTCTCGGATGTAGCGATGCTGAAGTTAGCAACGACTGCACCGTTATCAAGATTTCTTACTTCCGGATCTTTGCCGAGACGGCCCACGAGGATTACTTTGTTTACACCTGACATATAGTTATTGTTTAATTTTTTCTGCTGGTAATTGACGGCTTTCTGTAACAGTCAATCAGAAAATAAATCTTCCGTAAACAGTCATCCACAAATTTTGCGCAAAGCTAAAAATGTAAATTCTCAGAAGAATTAAATTCTGAATTTTAAGTTACCATTAAATGACATTTAAACAAAAATGGAATATGTAGTGCATCATATAAGCTGGTGGTCTTCCAAAAAACGACTTATAAGCACAGGCTTGGGTAACTCCGTTATTTTTTTTGTTGAATAATATTTCAGATTTTCTGATTCACCTGCCAATGCATCTCCTTTTATAATAATGAAGGTTGCGTGAATGATCTGATGACTGAGTACATGTTTATATTTTTTGGAAACCACCTGTGCATTCTTCACAAATTTTTTTAGCCATGCATCTTCAGCCATTACCTTCAATGCATTTTGCGTTCGTGTTTTTTCTACGAGATGAAAATCGTACAGGCCATGCCATATATCTTTTTCTTCACGTTTTTTAAGCAGCATCGATTTGCCCTTCTGAAAAACAAAATAATAGAAGTAGCGGGCACGTGCTGTCTTCGCCTTTATTTTGACAGGAAGTTGAGCCTGTAAATTTTTTTGTGATGCAAAGCACGATGGTTGAAATATACACTGCTCGCAAACCGGACTAACCGGTGTGCAGTATAGCGCACCAAATTCCATCACTGCCTGATTATGTATATCCGGATTTTTTGGTGTGATGAGTTCGTTGGCAATCTGCGTAAAATGTTTTTTGCCCTCCGGACTGTTAATTTCTTTTTCAATTCCGAAGATGCGTGCGAGTACGCGAAAAACATTTCCATCAACCACCGCTACTTTTTCCTGGTAAGCAATGGAGGCGATGGCAGCCGCAGTATAGTCGCCGATGCCGGGAAGTTTTTTTAATTCTTCAAATGTATCCGGAAAGGCTCCTTTATATTTTGTTACAACTTCTTTGGCGCACTTGTGCAGGTTTCGCGCACGCGTGTAATAGCCGAGTCCCTGCCAAAGCCGGAGCACATCCTGCTCGGAAGCGGAGGCCAGCGCCTGCACGGTCGGAAATTTTTCAACAAACTTTAAATAGTAAGGTAATCCCTGAATTACCCGCGTTTGCTGCAGGATAATTTCGGATAACCATATTTTATATGGATCGCGGGTGCTTCGCCAGGGCAGGTCACGTTTGTTAACTGCATACCATTCAACGACTTTATCAGAGAAATATCGCTTGTCCATCAGCCTGATTATCAGAATTTTTCAATATTCATTTTTAAATCTAAGAGCGGCATATAAATTTGCCAACCCAAAAAATTTCGACTTAAAAATATAACACAGTGACCAAAGCAGATATCATCAACGAAATCGCGGAAAAGACCGGAGTGGACAAAGCGGATGTGACAGCATCAGTAGAGGCATTTTTTAGCGTGGTTAAAAATTCAATGTCGAACGGTAATAACATCTATATCCGTGGTTTTGGAAGTTTTATTAACAAGAAGCGCAAGAAGAAGATTGCGCGCAACATTTCACGTAATACTGCTTTAGTTATAGACGAGCACTACGTTCCTGCCTTTAAACCTGCCAAAATTTTTGTAAGCAAAATCAAAAACAGCGACAAAGTAAAACTGTTGGCTGAAAGCGCTGAAAAAATTCGCGAAGAAGAAGAGGATGTTGATTAATAGATTGCCGCTGAGCGATATATCTTTTTCCTGAAGAGTATGTTAAAGACAAGAATTATACTTGTAGTAGTCAGTGCTGTGCTGATTGTGATCATCTTTATGCTGCCCAAAGGTGTAGTAGAGAACGATGATCCGTTAACAGCAACGAATACAAAGCCCGCTGACTCTATAGCTGAGAAAGTAGATGTACACGCCAGCGCTCCTAAACAGGTAGTAGAAAATATAGCACATCTCCGGACTCAAATTGAAAGAGGTACGGATAAAGAAAAAAATGCTATCTTTGCCGACTCTTTGGCAAACCTGTACCTGATTGCTGGAAAATTTGACAGCGCAGCATGGTTTGCAGAAGAAGCATCGAAGTTCTTTAACACGACTGAAAGCTGGATCAAGGCCGGTGATAATTATTACCAGGCGTTCACCTTTGCTACCGACCAGGCTAAACAAACAAGGTTAGCCGGTAAAGCACAGGAAATTTACAAGCAGGTGTTGGACAAAAATCCAAAAGACCTGGATGTAAAAACGAAACTGGCAATGACCTATATCAGCTCACCAAGCCCTATGCAGGGTATAATGTTGCTGAGAGAAGTTATAGCTGAAGATCCAAAGAATGAATTAGCCTTATTCAATATGGGTATGCTTTCCATTCAGTCAGGCCAACATGATAAAGCTGTTGAACGACTGGAAGAATTAGTGAAAGTAAACCCTAATCACACGCAAGGTCAACTACTACTCGGCATTGCGTTGATGAATACAGGTGACAAGAAGCGTGCGAAAGAGCAGTTCGAAAAAGTGAAACAACTTGATAAGGATCCGTCTGTACAGGCTACAGTAGATTCTTATCTAAAGGATTTAAAATAATTGTTCAACCCAATGTTACGCAGCTAAAATAAAACTCGTAACAGCGAAAATTTAAAAGCATTACTATGCCAAGCGGAAAGAAAAGAAAGAAGCACAAAATGGCAACGCACAAGCGTAAGAAGCGTCTTAGAAAAAACAGACATAAGAAGAAGTAATCAGTAACCGGGTCACCGGTTACGCTGCTTTACACGAGCAGCAATTTCTATACACATCATTTTTTTACTTTAACCATTTTGTCTTTTGAGTAACGAACTAATAATTAGTGCAACTCAGGACGGATGTCGTATAGCCCTTCTTAAAGACAAGACGCTGGTTGAATTCCACAACGAGGAAGAAGGCAGCAAGTTTTCGGTAGGAGACATTTATCTAGGCTCTGTAAAGAAAGTAGTACAGGGCCTTAACGCAGCATTTATAGATGTTGGTTATGATAAAGATGCCTTCCTTCATTACCTCGATCTGGGCCCGCAGTTCAGTTCACTTTCGAAGTTTACAAAACTGGTACGTGCCAAAAAGATTAATGGTGGAAAGCTCGACAAGTTCAACACCGAACCGGATATTGATAAGCATGGGAAAATTACCCAGCAGCTGGCCAAAGGCCAATTGATACCCGTTCAGGTTGTTAAAGAGCCAATCTCTACAAAAGGGCCTCGATTATCCTGCGAGTTATCATTAGCTGGTCGATACCTGGTATTGGTGCCATTCTCCAATGCCGTAAGCGTATCTAAAAAGATTACCAGCAGCGAAGAGCGGAAACGTCTACTCCGCCTCATCCAATCTATCAAACCTGAAAATTTTGGCGTCATCATTCGCACTGTAGCGGAAGGAAGAGACGTAGCTGAACTTGACCGCGACCTGCGCAGCATGGTGAATACGTGGGAAGAGGGCATGGCTCGTCTTGTTACTGCGAACCCGCGCGACAAAGTTATTGGGGAGATCAGCAAGACATCTTCATTGCTGCGCGACATGCTGAACGAATCGTTCGACAATGTGCATGTTGACGACAAGAAAATTTATGAAGATGTAAAGGCGTATGTTCACAGCATTGCTCCTGATAAGGAAAAGATCGTAAAGCTATATACTGGTAAAGCCAAGATCTTTGAACACTACGGTATAGAGAAGCAGATCAAATCTGCATTTGGCCAGACCGTAAGTTTAAAGGGTGGAGGTTATCTCATCATCGAACACACCGAAGCATTGCACGTGATCGATGTGAACAGCGGTAACAAATCAAACCGGGAAGAGAACCAGGAAACCACTGCACTCTCGGTAAACCTGGAGGCAGCAAAAGAAATTGCACGTCAGCTTCGTCTGCGTGATATGGGTGGAATTATCGTGATCGATTTTATCGACATGAGAAACCCTGATAACAAAAAGCTCATCTATAAAACCATGAAAGATGAGATGGCGGAAGACAAAGCAAAGTCTACAGTACTTCCGTTGTCGAAGTTCGGGTTAATGCAGATCACACGTGAACGTGTACGTCCGCAGATGAATATAGCTACCAAAGAAGTTTGTCCTACCTGTAACGGTACTGGTAAAATCACAGCTTCTATATTGGTATCCGATCTTGTTGAAAAAAATGTAGAGCATCTTCTCGTAAAACAAAACGAGAAAGATTTAGTGCTGGCACTTCATCCATACCTGCACGCATACTTTACAAAAGGAATTATATCGCAACGCATGCGCTGGTATTTCAAGTATAAGCGCTGGGTTACATTAGTGATGGATTCATCGTTGGCTGTTACAGAATTTAAGTTTCTGAATAAAGAAGGAGAAGAGATACAGTTGTCGTAATTTACCCGCGAACCCTAACTCTTTATCTGAAAAATAAATATGCGATTTAACTTATTGGTCCTGTTCGTACTGCTCAGTCAGTACGGATGGGCACAAAAGTCGTGGAAGACTTTTACCTCTGAAAAAGGCGCTTTCTCAGCCGAGTTTCCTGCCGATCCACAAGTAACATCTGTTAATCGTCCGTCACCGGAAGGCTATAACGTAAAGATAAATTTACATATGGCTTCGGTGGAAGGTGGCGGTGCTGCTTATGTTATCTATAATGAGTTCCCCAGCGGATATACTATACAGGATGACTCGGTATACCTGCGCGAAGTTGCCAACGAAACGGTAGCTCGCATGAATCTGGATACTTCCAATATTCAGCAAATAACATTTGATGGATTTCCCGGACGAAAATTTTACTCGAAGATAAAAGACGTTGTAACCGACATGCGTGTTATACTCCGAACCAATCGTACCTATATAATAGCCGGGGTTTTTCCGAATAAGCGGAAAGATGACCTGACCAGGTTCATGAGCGCTTTCAAGTTTACGCCCTATAAAAAGGCGGAGTGGACAAGACATCAATTTACGGAGTACTCTTTTTCAGCAGACTTTCCAGGTGAACCTACACTGGACGAGAGCGAGGAGCTTGGGTTGAAAGTATACTCTGGAAATGACGCGAACAGCGGAAACAACTATGCGGTGTCTATTGAGGAATACTCCAAGTATGATCAATATGAAAGTGATAGTGCACTGCTCGCTGTACGCGCACAGGCCTATATATCTGGATATGATTCCCTGATTCAGGAAAAAGATGTAGTTATAGACGGACAACCTGCGAAGGAACTTATCTTATACCAGTCCAAGAGTCACACGCAAATGCGCGTGCTCACATTCGCCAGAGGATTGATAGGTTATGCCTTGTTTACTTTTCTACCGCCTTCACAAATTCATGGTGCCGAGGCAAATCGTTTCTTCGAATCATTCAAATTTATAGGAAAGCCAACGTCTAATTTACTCAGCGATAAGTCGGCGCTCTTACTGAAAGATATAGCAAGTAAAGATACGGCTATATGGAAACCTGCAGCCGCAGCCTTTAGAGACTATGCTTTCAAAGAGAAAGATGTTGAAGCGATTCATAATCTCATCAAACAATCTTTTTCTGATGATCGCGAGCCGGAAGGCAGTCGCAAGACAATCATGTTTGAAGCGCTTGAAAATATAGCCTCGGAGAAATCAGTTACTTTTATTGAAAAGATATTCCCAACACTAAGTATAAATCCTTCCTTGGAGTTTGCTGCTCTTAAAGCACTCTCCGAAATAGGAACCAAACCAAGCCTTGCAGCACTGGCTAAACTTTTAGCAAAGCATAAACCTATAGCAGGTGGTGAGTGGGACTATACCTTTATTTTTACTCCCTACCGGATAGACTCAGCCAGCCAGAAATTCTTTTTCCAGAACACAATAAAGTATCTGCCGGCCAAAGAGTATAAAGTAGGCCTATATATGCTTGCTGAACACCTGCTGGAAAACAAAACACTATCTATTGCTGAACTATCAGCACATAAGAAGCTGATTGTGCAGGATTTTCAAGCGGATAGTGAAGTATATCTCCGTGATTCTACCTATCAGAGTTTATACTACCTTATAGAAATATTGGGCTACGAGCCACAGGCACCAGCTGAAATTGCAACGTTGAAAAAGCTTACGTACAGCTTTGATGAATATCTTTCGGCAACAGCAGTAACAACACTCTTTCGTTTACAGCAAACTCCGGATGCAGCGCGTGTTACGGAGCTCGCACGTAATCTTACCACCCGCGTGAGTTTCTTCTCAGATCTTCATGAATATTCACTCGAACAGAAATTTCCAAAGCCATATGCTAACCAGGATAGTCTCGCGATTGGTGAATTTTATGATTACCTCGTAGGCGAATATGATGATGCCGGAGACTTCCATGTTGAGATTGCGTATAAAACGGAGTTAGTGTATGAAGGTGCAAAGAAGAAATTTTATGTTATGCGCTTCCACGATCCGTATGAGGATGCAACCTACTTGGGTATATGTGGTCCGTATACAACGGATAAACTCATGGTTTGGGGCGGCCTCACCAATTCTGATTTTGCAAAAGATACCGGTAAAGCTTACAAAGTATATCTTGATAACTACCTGAAGAGCCTGGAGGAGGTTGAATAAGTAGCATTAATAAATAGCAAAAGCCAGGTATAGCTATATACCTGGCTTTTGTTTTCTTACTTCTTATTACTTCTGTTTCTCAATTCTTCTTCTTCTTCAACAACCCCTTAATCAGACTCTTCGCATCTTCAACCTGTTTCTGCTGCTGCGTTTGTGTAGTATCTGATTTTGTTTTGCTGGTGTCTGATTTACCAAGTATAGAACCTACGATCTTCTCTGCTTCGGTTCCCTTCACAGCTTTTTCGATCGCTTTAGTGCCTTCTTCTTTGGCAACGGCAGTAGCTGCTTCTTTAACCTGCTGTTTCTGCTCATCCATAATAAGCTTGGGCGATGGATTAGTAACAGAACCACCCAGACCTATTGTTACCGGTACATTTCCGTTCGGATCTGTTTTAGCGCCAGTCTTCTCAGCCAGGAAGCCGTTGAGTTGTGTGCCAAGTTTACCAGCCGGTACGTCCATCTTCAACGTATAGTCTATAGATTGATCGAGACCTGTGCTACCTGTGATTGTTGTTTTATAGCTACCGAATTTCACATCGAAAGGTTTTACACTTAGTCTTCCGTCTTTTATAGCGGCCGACATCAGTACATCTTTCATTGTTACTTCGTTGGCATCATTCAGTTTAGTAAGTGATGTGATACCAGAGATAAGTTTGGAATCTTTGAGCGCGGCTTGTGCAATCTTTATCAAACCACCGCCATTAACCGTAGCCATGTTCGGCATCATGTCTTTCAATAACTCTCCGCTGATCTTGAAGTCAGTGGAGAAGTTACCATTTACCATACCCGCTATAGGAGCATAGGTTGATACCAGTGATGACGCACTTGATGCTTCCTTCATGGAAACATTTTCGATCTTCAAACCAAGGTCATATTTAGGATGCGCTATATCTTTTGTGTTATAAGTACCGTCCACCACAAAACCGCCACCCAGCATGTTGAACTTCAGCCCGCTCAGGTTGGCAACACCATCTTTTACCAATACATCACCGGAAGCATTGGTCATGGTATAGTTCATAAGCTTAACGGTTTTAACATTAGACTTTAACAGGAAGTCTATATTTTGCGGTACAGGTATAACACTAAGTGCAGCGGTATCAGCAGCAGCGGCAGGCTCTTCTGTATCGCTCATGAATTCATTAAGATCAAGCAACGTTGAGTTGAAATTTACTACACCCTTTATCGTTTCGTTCTTGCCGAATACATAGCCGAGGTAATTCAATACAGAACCACTTACGTTGAAATCACTTTTACCAATAGTACCATTAACATTTTGCAGTTCGATTTTCTTCGGATCGAAAACCATTCCCGCCTGCGATAATGTTACGGTTGGCAGATCTTTGGTTACATACTTAAAATCTTTTAACGATGCCGTACCACTGGTTGGTAACTTGTCGTAACGCTCGGCCTGCACATCAGAATATTTACCTTTCGTCTCGATATCTGCTTTTACTTTACCGGCCAGCGTCATGCCTTCAACCGGGAAAAGTTTTGTCATCTTCTCCAGATCTATACCTCCTTTGGCTTTCAGGTCCCAGGTATAGTCATCCAGGTTTTGCAGTAACAGATCAGCACTGAATTTTTCGCCATCCATCAATACGCTGAAATCCTTAACCGTAATATAGGTCTCCGCCAGTTTACCGGAAGTGTTTTTAACCGTTGATGTAAAGTGCATGTCCTGCAGTGGCAACGGGAATTCTGCTGATTTAACATAGCCGCTGGCAAGCGACATCGCTGCATCAATAGCCGGTATAGTTTTCTTCAGACTATCATATATACCTTTTGCATTCAGATTTATAGCATAGCTTCCTTTCATTTCCAATCCTTCCATCGGGAACATTTTGCTCAGCTCGGCAAGATTTAGTTTAGCAGCTACGGTCGCATCTACATTGGTAGGATACATCTTAGTGATCAGTGCTTTTGCATCTACCGGGTTTGATCCGAAATCAAGGTGAAGTTTTTTCAGATCGATAACTGTGTTATCAGTCACGCCATCTTTATTATCAACCAGCAGGTCTACATTTATATTGTTAACCGGAGTTGGAAGCTCAGGATATTTGAACATCGCATCTTTTACCAGCAGGTTCAGATTGAATGCCGGCATCTGCTTTTCACTATAAGTTCCTTTCACAAAACCATTAAAAGCAAGTTCTCCTTTTGTCTCAATGTCGTTAAAGCTTTCGGTATACATACCGGGAACAAGCGAGAGTATACTCTTGAAAGAATTCTCCGGACTCTTGAATGCTATATCCATACCGAAGTCGTTCTCGTTCATTTTAAACCAGCCGTCAAAGCTCATCGCAAAGTCGTTGAGCTTCGCAGTGTTTTCCTTAAAGGTATATTTAGTGTATTCTTCACTGATCGAGATTGTTGCATCGATCTCGGCACGCTTGTTACTCAGGTACTCAGTACCATCAAATACAACGGTAACGGTATCCGCCACAGTTTTGGTTTGCAGATCGAATACATCCTGGGTAAAGTCTCCGGAGCCACTATGATTTAAACCTTTCAGATTTAGCAGAAAAGGAAGTGATTGATCATCGTATGAAACATCACCATCCACAATTTCCCAATGGTCTATACCGAATGAGAAGTTGCTCGGCTCTTCGGTAGTGGTTACTGTATCTTCAGAAGGAACAGCAATGTCGTAGTTAGCCCGGCCGTCTTTCAATACTTTTACATTGATGATAGGGCGGATGAGCGATATACCTTTTACGCGAAGTTGATCACCAAAAAGAATTTCCTTCAGGTTAACTTCTACTTCAAAACTTTCGGTAGCAAACAGAACTTCACCTTCAAACGGTGCGCGGTTAATTACACCCAGGTCGCGCATCTCGGCTGTTATGTTCGGAAAGTTTCTGAAGAGTGTGAGATCAAATTTTTCAACATCGTATACAACGTCTGCATTTACCGACTTGTTGATTTGTTTATTGATCGCGGCTACGATGTCATCTTTAAAAACTATAGGGATGATAAAAGCGGCAGCCAGAAGAAGTACAATTAACCCACCCACAATGATAAGGGTCCATTTCAAAGCTTTTTTCATATAAAAAATTTAGACTTGGTAAGTTTCCTATTTAAAACGTCAAACATATAGTTGAATGTGTACGATGTGTGTCGTGTGAATAAAGTTTTATGCCATCCATAGTTTTAGTGCGCTATGAATTCTGAACTCAAATTTAGTAAACTGACTCTTGTGTTTTTTGGTATTTAGACGAAAGCTTCTTTTAAAAGCACGTTTGCAACGTTGGGCGGGATAGGCGTGGCCGTAAAGGGAAAGTAACGTGTTAGAAAAGCTTTAAAAACCAGTCCATTAGCTTCCTGGAAAGGTTGGTATACGGTGGATAGAAAGCCTGAATAGATGTGAAACCTCCTTTTTGTTTCATAACCGGTTTGTTATGTGAAAAAGCAAGGAACCCATAGTAGCCGTGCGAGCTGCCTATACCGCTGTTGTTAACACCCCCGAAGGGAAGATTATGCTGAAGGAAATGCACTGCACAATCGTTAATACAAACGGCCCCGGAAGAAGTCTCCTGAATAATTTTTCTTCGATCTTTTTTACTCCGGGTAAATATATAGAGCGCCAATGCTTTCGGTTTGGTGTTAATGATCCGGATCACTTCATCTATATCGCTATAGGAAATAACAGGAAGTATAGGACCGAAAATCTCTTCTTCCATCAGGCGCGCATCCATCGGCACCTGCGTTAGTAGTACGGGATGTATAAATCGGGTTGCTTCATCAATGCTTCCGCCGAATTCAAGTTTGGCTCCGCGATATAGTGTATCTTTTAACAACTCGTTGATCCGTGCAAAATGTTTTTCATTTACAATACGGCAATAACTTGCAGATGTGTCAAAGGCTTCACTACCGGCTGCGAAATGTTTACGGATATATACTTTCAGTTCTTCGATCAGCGGTTGCTTTACGGCATCGTCAACCAATATATAGTCTGGTGCAACGCAGGTTTGGCCATTGTTGATAAACTTGGCGACAGCAATACGTTGTGCTGCTTCTTTGATGTTAGCGGAAGCTGTAACAATGGTAGGCGACTTTCCACCGAGCTCAAGTGTAACAGAAGAAAGATTTTCAGCAGCAGCTTTCATTACCACTTTGCCGATGGCAGGACTACCTGTAAAGAATATATGATCGAACGGAAGTTTCAACAGGTGCTGCGATACTTCCGGGCCGCCTTCAAATACAGATACTCGGTGACTCGGAAACACTTCTTTTACCATGCGACTCAGCACAGCCGATACATGCGGTGTTAACTCCGATGGTTTAAGTATAACACTGTTGCCTGCAGCGATTGCCGATACCAACGGACCTGCTGCAAGACTAAACGGATAATTCCATGGGGATATAATGAGACATATACCGCGTGCTTCAGGTTGAGTATACGATCGTGTGCCCAGCATGGTGATGGGTGCGTCAACCTTGTGTGGCTGTGCCCATGTTTCCAAAGAGGAAACAGCAAGCCTGATTTCACTGAGTACATGAAAGATCTCGGTGCCATCAACTTCAACAGCGGGCTTTCTGAAATCAGCATAGGCAGCTTCATGAATGTGCGTACGGTTGGCGTGAATCCAGTCGCGAAGCTTTTTAAGGTACATCTTCCGCTGCGATAGTGATTCGGTTCTGAGTGTATGCAGGTTTTCGCGATGAAGCCTGAATGCTTCGCGGATCACGTCTTTCACATCTGTTTCTGCGATTGCCTGCATAACTAAATGTAAGTCAAAATTCGGGGCAGTCAAAATCACGTAATCAACGGTCAAATATTACTCAAAGGTTAACGAATACTTGCTTACTGTTACTTTTATATTAAATTTGATAACAGTAAATTAACATTGGCGTAACATGAAGGGACTGGTGTTGATATTTTTTCTGCCAATACTTGCATTCGCACAAGACGTCAGATTTGCGTCTCAGCCAACCTCTTCACTTCATCATTACCTCGAACTTTACAGCACTACCGATACACAGATTGTAGCAACTGATAAGCTGCTGACTTTTGTTGACAAGCTTACAGCGAAGAAGGACGACTTTAAAACCGACAAAGCGTTTCTGAATTACCTCTTCACAAAAACACATCAACGTTTTCTGCGGAACTATAAAGAGTATTCATCATTCAATGACTTGCTGGATAAAGGATACTATAATTGTCTTACCGGCACTGCCCTATATGCTTTACTTCTCGATCACTTCGAGCTGCCATATCGTATCATCGAAACAAACTATCACATCTTTCTGATGGTGGAAACATCGGCTGGCGAAGTTCTGCTCGAAACAACAGACCCTGCCAACGGCTTTACAGATAGTAAATCGGAAATAGAGAAACGTATACATGTATACCGCCGGAATGAAATTCAAAAAGCGAATACCGATAAACGTTACTATCGTTTTTCGTTTGACTTGTATAACGAAGTGAGTCTTGATGAAATGCTCGGCCTGCTATATTACAATCAGGCTATAAAAGCATACAACGATCATCAATGGGTAAATTCTATAGCCTATCTGGAGAAAGCATCGTCACGATATAAGTCACCACGACTGGAAGAATTCTCGCGCATCATTTTACTTTCACTGGCGGAGAGTAAACTTGATCCATCGCTGAAGGAAAACTATATACGCAAAATCCAGAGCGTGCGTAAGCACCGGCTGGCCGACATGCAGGCTAATGCCAGTGCTGGCGACAGCTTCTGATCAATTTCTTCCTGAAATATATTCCTGATTAATTCTGAAGAATTCGAAGTTCAACCCGGCGGTTAAGTCTGTGTGCTTCCGGAGTATCATCGCGTGAGAGCGGCTGGGTTCCGCCAAATGCTTTTGTCTTTACGCGACTTTTGTTGATGTTCTTCGATACGATATAGCCTTTTACAGACTCTACACGAGCCTTGGAAAGTTTCATGTTTTCTTTTGCATCGCCCAGGTAATCGGTATGGCCTTCGAGCTGAATTACCATTGTGGCATTCTCTCTCATCATCTTCACGACTACATCCAGTTCTGAATAGGAGTCTTCACTGATCTTTGACCGCCCCACCTGAAAGATTACATTGTCAAGACGCATTACGTGCCCTACAGAATGTTTACTGGCACTGGCAGGAGCACCTGTAGTGAGCTCTATATCTTTCAGTACTTTATTACCATTCGCTTCGGCAGGGTCTATCAAATACTTGGCAGTAGTATAGCCCGGTGCCTCTACTATGATAGAGTATTTTTCATTATCGAAAAGAGGAAAAGAGTAACGGTTGTTATTGAGCGTGCCCATCTTGTTTCCATATGGAAGACTTTGATAGGTGATGCGGGCCGTTACAGGTTCTTTGGTAGCTGCGTTAATAATATTTCCCTCTGCATATATCAATGAATCAGGAGCCTGACCAAACGCCAGGCCGATGCTAAGTAAACATGCAATGGAGAATGTAAAAAACGTATGAACCATTGGTTATGAAATTACAATTTCAAAATCCTGAATTCTACCCTGCGATTCTTCTTCCTTCCTTCCTTCGTATCGTTGGTATCAGTAGGTTTACTTTCACCAAAGAACTCTGTTGTTATGCGATCATTCGCGATACCTTTTTCAACCAGGTATTGCATAACCGCTTTTGCTCTGCGCTCTGATAGACCGAGGTTATATTGTTCAGGACCGGTAGCATCGGTGTGACCGGATATAGTGATCTGCATGCCACTCTTTTCCTTCATCAACTCGCTTATACGGTTAAGCTCCGGAAATGATTCAGGCTTCAGTATAGCTTTGTCGAAATCAAAGAATACGTTGTTCAGTACAATCGTTACATTCTCTTTCACCGTAGTTACCTCGATAGGCGACAGGTTGAAGTTTTCGCCTTCAATCACTTTATCAGTAGTTATGTTACGGAGGTCGAGGTTTTGGCTTTCAGAAATTTTACCATCGGCTTCTGCACGTATACCATATTGATGGCCGGCCGGCAAACGGATTTCGTACTCACCGGTTTCAGGGTTAGATTGTGCTATACCTATATCTTTACCTTCCGGCAATCTTTCATAAATGATCTTGGCCCCTAAAGGATCGCCCGTTGTTTTGTCAACAATCTTACCTTTAACTGTAACCCACGGCTCGGGGTTCTTCACGATCGGAAGTTTCACTCGGAATATATCGGTGTTGGTTTCCGTAACACCGCGTGAATAGTAAGCAAAGTCACTGTTAGCAGGAATGTTGAAGAAGAGATCTTCCAGTGGTGAGTTGATTTCTGGTCCGAGATTTTCAGGCTCTGACCATTTCGTCCAAGTATCATCGAGTCTGCGCGATACATATATATCTGTACCACCATAACCACTGAAGCCGTTTGATGAGAAGTATAAAGTCTTATCGTCTGATGCAAGGAAGGGAGCAGACTCTTCACCGGCAGTATTAATAATATCACCCAGGTTGAGCGGCTGCGACCATGAGCTGTCGTTGTTCATGAAGCTTACATACAGGTCGCGATCGCCCTGCGAGTCTTCACGCTCTACTGACATCAATAATGTTTTACGGTTGTTGGTAAGGAAGTAGTTGGCCTTCTCGTTAAAGTTATAGTCGTTGGCAATGTTAAGAGCCACAGGTTTGCTCCAGGAGCCGCCAACATTGGAACTGATAGACACACCGGCACGCATCTTACCGTTGTCGAGGTACTTGTTACCCAACACCATGATGGCCGACCTGCCGTCTGGCGTAACAGATTGTATTGTATTTACAAAATTAGGTCCTTCATTGTTGAAGGGAGCACCCATGTTCTTGGCAAGCTGCCAGCGGCCGGCAGAGTCAAGTTCAGAGTACCATATATCTTCCTTGTCGCTTACACCCCCTATATTTTCAGGGTGATTTCTACGGCTGAAGTATAGTGTCTTGCCATCAGGCGAGAGCAGCGGGTTGAGTTCGCTGTACTCACTGTTTACATTTTTATCAAGTGCTTCAATGAGTATACCGGAGGCGAGCAACTGCATTTTCGGAATGTCTGCAATGATAGGATAGTTTGAGTCAGAGATAGCCACAGCATCTATACCGAAGTATCCGGGAACGGCAGCACCATCAAACTCTATTTTTACAGCAGCAACTTTATAGGTAGTAAGGTCGAGAAATACGTTCAGCATCCTTCCCTTCAGCGGCACGGCCATCGGGTTTAGGGTGTTTACAACATATTCTTTTCCGGCTTCGTCATATACCAGCACACGGAAGATAGCACTCGGGTTATGCGATTCTGCTATAGCGATCTGGCGTATACTGATCGGATTGGCAAAACCCAATTTCAAAAATTCTTTCCGGTTTGGTTTGTCGGGAGCCCATGCGTTAGGACTCTGCCCACCCGCCGGGAGTACATTTGGTTTGCCTAACGCTTGCTGCGCAGAGTACTGCACAGGCGTGAGCTCCGATGAAAACTCTACAACCTTGGAGGCCCACTGCACAACCTGTGCACTGGATATAAGAGTAAATGAGATTGATACTGCGAGGGTAAGTAAAATCCGCTTCATGCCAGAGCGCCTGTTAAATTGAACTTTAAACATAGCTAAAAATTTTATAATGAAGTCGAAACGACAAGTAAAAAGACGAATGAGTGATAACGAAAGGTAAATGAACAGCTAAACGCTTACTCCAACGAGTGACGATTGTACAACAAGAACCCCACATGTAGCAGTACACCAAGCTGGTTCTCATTATCGTCATAATAGTTAACACTTAGACTTACCGGTCCTATAGGAGCGTGGTATACAAAGCCGGCCGACCCGGTAAAGAATAATGATTTTATATCGCGACTTATATAGGCTTCCTGGTTGCTGCCCTCCTTGATATAATCAAAAGGTTTAAACAAGTATCCTTCCAGTCGGAAGTCTACACGGGTGCGCAGTGTAAAAATATTCCGTATACCTCCGGCTACATAATTGAATGACCTGAAGTTTTCAAGAATTAATGTTCGGCTATCCTGCAGTGGCAGAAAGGCCGGGGTGTTGATGATGGTACCAAAATAATTACGGAAGAACGGCTGATTGGAGAAGACAGCTTCGGCTATATACCCCGTGTGAAACCACCCGGCATTAAAATACTGCTCGGCACAGGCACGCACGCGAAACCATTTGTGATAGAACTTCATCTTGCCCGAGTGAATAGAAGTATTGCCGGGAGTATAAGACTCCGACAGGTTGAAGTAATCGCCCGCCAATGAGTAGGCTTTACCACTGGATGCATACTGCTTCCGGTTCAGGGTGTTGGCCGAAAACGCGAAGCCTGCCTTGAAGCCTTTGATGCGCTCTACATCTAACGTATCGGTACTGATAAATATATCTCCGTTTACATAGCGGTCTATGTTGTTAAACCCTTCTATGCCAATAGTACATTTAAAAAATTCGCGGATCGGCATACCTATATGTATACCATATTTTCGGTTAATACGTGTGAGCACGGTTGGTGTTGTGGTAGAAGACACATCTTTCAGCAGATCACCATTCTCAAAGTAATTCCAGTTGTTATACTCCACAAAGGGTTCAATATATAGCTGGTTGGGGTAATCAATGCGTACTTCGGCAACACCGGATTTATAAAAACTTCCGGTTTGAAAAGCAGTATAGTAATGTTTTAGCGTACGCCCGAAGTGATAGTAATTCAACCCGAGAAATATATTGCTGATATCGCGCGAAGCTATAACGCCACCAAAGTCAACCTGGAAATTTTGCTGGGGTCTCCTGGAAAGCTGAAAGCTGAATTTGTGTTTACTACTATCGTATAGTATACCGGGATATACATTCGAAAAGTAATCTTCGGCTACCAGTTTAAAATATCCCTTTTTTATATCGCTATAGTATAGCGGTTTGTTTGCTCCCGGATGTATTTTGAACAGCCTGCGGATATAGGCACGCTGCGATGAGTTGAAACCTTTAAAGGCGAGCCCATTAAATTCTATGGGAACACTCCTGTTGTTAAAGGCATTTCGTTTTTGGGCTACAGCTTCGCAGGTATTCCGGCTGGCAATTTTACTTTTCAGTTCGTCAATCTGTCGCAGGGTTTGTGTATACCCGCTATCGATAAGATTTTTGGCTTTGGCAAAATCAAAGGAAGTAAATCCTTTCAGGTTGGGTTGAATAAAAATACCACTGTCTCCGATCATAGACGGATCAGATTTGTCCATCAACATAAATAGTAACGAACGCGAGATCAGCTTGTCGTCATTATCGTACGGATATTCATCAAAGATCTTGGTAGAGACATTTACCCCTATAATTACATCGGGTTTGAAATCGCGCTGGGCTACATCTACCGGGAAGTTATTATATACACCTCCGTCAAAAAGATATTTGCCATCTACCCGTATCGGGTTGTAAAAGAAAGGAACAGTTTGCGTGGCACGAAGCGCATCACTTAGCGAACCTTTGGAGAGCACCACTTCATTTTGTGTGAAGATGTCGGCAGCAACAACACGCAACGGTACAAAGAGACTGTCAAAGTTATTCTGAGATATAGCCGAAGCTTGTGCCATACGATCGGCAAGTGCAAAGTTCAGCGATACATCTTTCGCAAGACTGGTGTTGAATTGAAAGTTAAGTGTAGAGTCAAGGTCAAGCGTAAGCCTCAAGAATGTAGGCGTAACGTCATTCTTGTAGTAGAAGTAGTTGAAGCCTTGTTCGGGAGAACCATTCACCCAGCCGAGAAACTCGGGCGAAAGTATCATGTGTTCGATCTGCTCGGGACTCATACCTCCTGCATAGCAACCCCCGATGATACCTCCCATGGAAGTGCCTACAATGTAGTCGATTGGAATTTCGTTTTCTTCCAGTGCCTTTAGAACACCAACGTGAGCTATACCTTTGGCGCCACCTCCGCTCAATACAAGCCCTACCTTCTGCGCAAATGTAAGGCAGGAGGGTAGGAGTAAAAGGAGTATAAAAAAACAACGCTTCATTGAAGATGAGGGATTGCTCCGCTTCTCTGACAAAAAAAGTCAGAGAAAACTACATCTTCAACGAAAGCGTTGAATAAGATTATTAAATATAAGTTAAATGGATGCGATAGGATCCTGGCGTTGCTCCGGGAAAGCTATGCTATCAAGTTTCTTGGTCAGGTCGCCTTTAACAGTTTCGAATGCCGGCATGTGGCTTTTCTGAATAGGCTCTGATGGAGGCAGGTCTGCTTTCAGCGCATCTACCTGAACACCATTCTTCCAGAAGCGGTAGCAAAGGTGCGGACCAGTAGCCAATCCGGTACTTCCTACATAACCAATGGTTTGGCCTTGACGTACACGCGTACCGGCACGAACGCCATCCGCTATGCGCGACATGTGAAGATACTGTGTAGTATAGGTACCGTTGTGACGGATCTTTACGTAATTACCGTTGTTGGATTTATACTGTGCTTCTTCTACTGTACCATCGCCCACAGAGCGTATAGGGGTACCGGTAGGAGCTGCGAAGTCTGTGCCCAGGTGAGCTTTCCATCTCTTTTGTACCGGGTGGAAACGGCTCATGGTATAACGTGAGCTGATGCGTGTAAATTCGATCGGGTATTTCAACAACGCTTTCCGCAAGCTTTTACCTTCAGCATCGTAGTAGTTCATGCCTTCGCCCTGATCGAACGGGAATGCATAGTACGGACTGCTGAAATGTTCGAAGTATATAGCTTTGATCTGGTTGATGCTTACAGTAACGCCTTCTACCTGGCTCTCTTCGTAGATCAGTTTGAACTTGTCACCTTTTTGCAGACGCTGGAAATCTACCTGCCAGCCGAAGATATCAACGAATTTGTTAGTAAGCTCGTGCGATATACCGAGTTCTTCAATAGTTTCGGAAAGGTTGGAACGAATTTCACCGGCAATGCTTTTCTCAACGGTGATAACATCGCGCTTGCAAACATCTACGGTAAGTGAATCGTCAAAACGGAAAATGATATAATCGATTGGGTTCGGTTCGTATACCAGCGCTTTGGCTGTCTTCAGGGAATCCTGATCGCAGATCAAAGTATATTTTTTGTTAGTAGCTACTTTGCGCGCATCGAAGACGTTGCGTGAAAGTTGTGATACCTGGTTGATAAGTTTAGCAGGTACGTTGTATGCTTCGAGGATATCACCAAGACGCTCATTGCGTTTAATCTTGTCTTCAATCACCAGGAAGTCATCTACCACCATGCCATACAGCACACTTGGTTCTTTGATTTTGATATCGAAGCTTGCGGAGTCAGTGGAAGCTTCTTGTTCCGTGAGAGAGGGGAGATAGTAGCGGTTCACGAATACTACTGCTACGATCATCATGGCGATGCCAAAAAAACTTAACCAGCGTCTTTGCATGTTTTAATCATTTTTTGCCCGAGGGCGTGGGTTAAAAAATATGAGCGGCAAAGATAATCAGTTAAAAAAATTTTGGTCTATAAGACCCTTCTGAACCGCGTTAGGGTGTAAATATAAGACGTCAGATTTAAAAACAAAACCTATCAATTACCGAATTGTGGCGTTAAAGCGCTTAATACACGTTACTACATGCCTGTAAATTTGAACTCGATCGGGCTGATAGATTATGTTTTGAGACACTAAAAAGAAGGAATGTCGAA
The DNA here is from genome assembly GCA_002432545.1 of Flammeovirgaceae bacterium UBA5867. Classification (GTDB taxonomy): domain Bacteria; phylum Bacteroidota; class Bacteroidia; order Cytophagales; family Cyclobacteriaceae; genus Ohtaekwangia. The sequence continues at coordinate 71,479 of DJFR01000040.1, forward strand.
AAAGTAAATATTTCTTACTTCGACATTCCCGATTATGAAATTGAATATTTTTTACTTCAGTAAATTCTGCTGCAGGAACATAACAACGCTCCATTGCATATAGTCAACGTTCGGTTTTTTACGGAAGCCATGTCCTTCATCTTTCGCGAGCATATACCATACGTTGCGACCTTTATTTCGCATGTTCTGTTTCATTTGTTCAGACTCTGAAGCCGGCACACGCGGGTCGTTCAGACCTTGTATAATAAACAGAGGCTTCGTGATCTTGTCAACATTATTGGCCGGTGAGATCTTGAGCAGGTACTCTTTCATTTTCGGATCGCGCTCATCGCCATACTCCACTCTGCGCAAATCTTTTCTGTAATCTTCCGTGTTCTGCAGAAATGTTACAAAGTTACTGATGCCCACAACATCAATACCGCACTTGATGCGATCGTTGAAGTTGGTCATCGATGCCAGCACCATATACCCTCCGTACGATCCGCCCCACACAGCTACACGCGATGCATCGAGCTCCGGTTGTTTCGCGATCCAGTCAAGTAAGGCTCCAATATCCTTAACAGATTCTTCGCGCTTGAAACCATTGTCTAGTTTTAAAAATGTTTTGCCATAGCCGGAAGACCCGCGCACGTTTGGTGAGAGCACAGCAATGCCCAACTCATTCGTAAGGTAACTTATAAACGGACTGAACACCGGCACAGACTGCCCTTCCGGACCACCATGTATATTGATGATCACCGGAATTTTACCCGAAGTACTTTGCGGCTTGTAATAGAAGGCTGGTATCTTTCGCGGCTTACCATTCACCTGGTCGAATGTTTCATACTCAACCAGCGATGGCACAATGAAAGTGCTTGTATTTAATCC
>DJFR01000040.1:72449-96547 GCA_002432545.1 Flammeovirgaceae bacterium UBA5867
TTCTCGTTTGTATCGAACACCAGTGTGCTGCGACTTTTATTGATGGCTACACTGTTTACATCCCAGGGTATAGATGCAGTGATGGGCGTAAACTTTCGTGAACCTATATCATAATATTTCAATACGCTAAACTCGCCACCCTGATCATTCACTACAAATATACCTTTGCCATCGGCTGACCACAGTGCACTGCCATAAGCAATTTCTTCCTGCGAAGGATTGATCTGCTCCAGCTTGCCGCTCTCTAAATCCAGAATATGTAGGAAAGATTTGTTGGCCGATATAAAATTAGCAACCAGAACCTTCTTGTCATCAGGCGACCAGTCTAATGCACTCCATGAACCTTCGCGTTGTAATACTAATTTTGCCTCCTTCGGGTTTTTCATACTGCTCAGGTATAGATCGTAGTCTTTACCATTTCTGCGTGTGCTCACCACGATAAATCGATCGCCTTTGTTAGACCATGCACTCAACGAATTTTGCGAACGTCCGCCATCGGAGATCATATCATATTTACCCGAGCCTATATCAAACCAGAAGAGCTGCGAAAATTCATTGCCGCCTATATCTTTTGAAAACATGAAGCCTTTGTAGGAAGCATCCGGACAATAACTCGCGCCACCTACTGGTTCTTTAAAAAATGTTACCTGCTTGCGTGAGCCACCGGCATGATCCACAACGTGTAATTGTGCTGTCTCTGCAAAGCGAGTACTGATCAGTATATTTTTTCCATCCGGATTCCAGCTGCTAAAGCTCGCACCACGTGTGTTCTGATATTGATTCATGCGCTCAATAACAGCAGCGGGTATCTCCGGTACGCCTTCCATTACCAGGTTGCCTACTTCTTTTTTTTCTACCTGTGCCTGCAGTTGCCAGGCAGCCAGTAGCAAGGGTAAAATAAATCTTAATTTCATGTGGGTTGGGTATACATATATATCCCGCAGAATATACAGTATAAGCAGTATATGCTACACTATCTATTCTGCGGGAGAAATGATCTTACTTGTTCTTTTTGAATTGATCGAACTTTGACTCGGCAACTTTCTTCGGGAAGATGTTATTACTGTTGTCTACATCGGCAAGGGCTGCATTCGGATCGAACGCTAGGTTGGTTACTTCTTTATCTTTAATAAATACCTTACTCGCTTCATTCTCGTTGGTGCGCCAGATCTCTGCTGGTATATATTCGGTTTCTTTGGTTCCATCTTTATATGTCCACTCGATGATGAGCGGAGTAACCAGACCACCGTTGTTCTTGAACTTCACCTCATATATATTCTTACCTTCTAGTTTCTGGCGAACGGCATTATCATCGATGCGACTGCGGAATTCACCATATGCTTTGTCAGGAGTGCTTAGCATGGTAAACGGTTTCGGTCCCTGACTGAAATCTGCCATACCTTTACCTGATGCGCTTGCATTCAGATCGCCAGCTTTTACATTCTTCGTTTTATTCTCGATGTTGGGTTGTTGCGAAGTAAGTTTATACCATTGTACATCTTCGACTGATACATCCACATTATCCGTAGTAAAGAACCAGCCTCTCCAGAACCAGTCGAGATCTACAGCAGTAGCTTCTTCCATCATTCTGAAAAAGTCTGCCGGGCGCGGATGCTTATACATCCAGCGGTTCGCATATTCTTTAAACGCTTTATCAAAAAGATCTTTACCGATAATGGTTTCGCGAAGCAACGTAAGGGCTACTGTAGGTTTTTCATAATAGTTCGCTCCAAAGGCATTGAGTCTTTCATTGTCAGATGTATTCATCACCGGGCGCATCACACTCTTATCACCTTTCATATAGGGAACTATATCTTGCGGAACGGTGTGATGGAAGTTAGGATAACGCTCCATCTCTGTGCGTGTTTGTAAAAATGTATTTAGCCCTTCATCCATCCACATCCACTGGCGTTCGTCTGAACTCACAATCATCGGGAAGTAATTATGGCCTACTTCGTGAACAATCACTCCGATCATACCTGCTTTACCATTCTCACTCATCTGTCCGTTACGCGGGCGGCCACCATTGAAGCTGATCATTGGAAACTCCATGCCGAGGTTAGCCGTGTTTACAGATATAGCGACCGGATATGGATAATCGAAAGTATATTTGGAATATACCTCCAATGCGTTCTTCACAGCTTTGGTAGATTCTTCAGTCCATACCGGTAATCCTTCCTTCGGGAAATAGGACATAGCCAGCACGGTGTTGGTAGGAAGCTTTACAGCTTGTGCATCCCATATAAATTTGCGTGAAGACGAGAAAGCTACATCGCGAACATTATCTGCCTGATAGCGCCATGTCTTTTTTGCGGTTGAACGTGTCTTCTCCTTGGAACGTGCTTCTTCTTCGGTAACAATTACAAATGGTTTATCGAAAGATGTTTTGGCTTTCTCAAAGCGCTCCAGTTCCTTTGCAGATAAAACTTCTTTTGCATTGAGTAATGTTCCGGTGGAGGCAACGATGTGGTCAGCCGGTACTGTGATATTTATTTTATAGTTACCGAACTCAAGTGCAAACTCTCCGAGGCGTTGAAACTGTTTGTTCTGCCAGCCTTCGTAATCATCGAACTGGCACATGCGAGGAAACCAGTGTGCAATCAGGTATATACTATTTTTGTCTTCCGGAAAATATTCATAGCCTTCGCGTGAAAGCAAGAACTTGCTTCGGTCGGTTATCGGGTACGACCATACAACGTTGAAGGTATAGCTCTCACCGGTTTTTATAATCACCGGCAAATCGATACGCATCATGGTGTTGTTGATGGTGATCGGAAGATTTTTACCGGCCTTATCGGTTACAGATTGTATTGTATAGCCGCCCTCAAATTCCAGGGTACGCGTCAGGTATTGCATGTGCAGGGTAGGTATAGAATCCCGCACAGGGCCGAAGTAACTCCCGAAATCTTCATTACCTTTTTTGTTGATGTTCTGATCGAGCTGCAACCAGAGATACTTCAACGTTTCCGGTGAGTTGTTATAGTAGGTGATGGTTTCTTTGCCTTTCAGTGTATTGGTTGGTTCATCGATCTCTGCATCGATGGTATAGTCAGCACGCTGCTGCCAGTATTTGGCACCCGGCTCACCGGAACCTGTACGATATTCGTTAGGTGTAGGCAACAGTTCATCGAGCTGCTCAAATTTTCCTTTCCACTGCTTTGAGTCTTGTGCGTGCACAAATGCCGCCAGTAAAAGCATTGGTAAAATGATACGAAGGGATTTCATATAGTCGATTAATGAGTTTATCTGACAAGATCAGTTTAATTCAATAAAAAAGCCATCCTTTTTTACAAGGATGGCTTAATTCTTTTCGTCAGCACATGCTGCAGATGTCCTGCAGCTTTACCAGACTATATTAGCGATGTTGCTGCACTAATTATTCTTCTTGAACTGATCGAATCGCGATTCGGAAGTTTTCTTCGGGAACACGTTGTTGTTCATTTCAACATCGGCCAATTCGAAATTAGGATCGAGCACGATGTTTACTACTTCTTTCTCCTTTACAAAAACTTTCACCACTTCGTTTTCATTAATGCGCCAGATCTCAGCGGGTATACGCTCAATTTCTTTAGAGCCATCTTTATACGTCCACTCAATAACAAGCGGAGTAACAAGACCGCCTACATTTTTAAACTTGATCTGGTATATATTTTTGCCTTCCAGTTTTTTACGAATGTCGGCATCGTTAATGCGGCTTCTGAATTCGCCATACATCTGGTCAGGCGTATTTAGCATTGTGAAAGGCTCCGGTCCGTTGCTGAAGTCGTTGGTATTTTTACCGGTATTCTTTTCAGCGGTAAGATCACCTTTCTTCGTTTTAATATTTTTCTTTTCCGGATCGATCTGTTCGTTCTTCAACTGGAACCACTTCACTTCGTCTACCGCTACATCTACATTGTCTGTGCTATAGAACCAGCCTCTCCAGAACCAATCGAGATCTACACCAGATGCATCTTCCATCGTACGGAAAAAGTCTGCAGGCTTCGGATGTTTAAAGGCCCAGCGCTCTGAATATTCTTTGAAGGCTTTATCGAACAACTCAGGACCCATTACCGTTTCACGAAGCAGTGTAAGTGCTGCAGATGGCTTGGTATATCCGTTCGCACCAAACTCGTTGTAGCGCATATCGTCACCGTTGGTCATGATCGGGCGCATCTGGCTCTTATCGCCTTTCATGAAAGGTATAATTCCTTTCGGTGTTCCATGTGCGCTATATAGTTCAGGGTAACGAACACGAACGGTTTCTTTCTCGAGGAAGGTATTCAATCCTTCATCCATCCAGGTCCATTGACGTTCGTCTGAGTTCACAATCATCGGGAAGAAGTTGTGACCTACCTCGTGCACAACAACTTGTACAAGTCCTACCAGTTTTTGCTGCGAATATGTACCGTCTTTATTAGGACGTGATCCGTTAAAGCAGATCATCGGGTACTCCATACCTTGATTCGCAGTGTGAATAGAATACGCTACCGGGTACGGGTAATTGAACGTGCGCTCAGAGTATATTTCCAGTGCGTTCTTGATAGCCTTGGTAGATTCTTTCTCCCACAGCGGATTACCTTCCTTCGGATAGAGCGACATAGCGAGCGGAGTTTTGTCGCCCACCTTTACAGCCTGTGCATCCCATATAAATTTACGCGAAGACGCAAATGCGAAGTCGCGTACGTTCTCAGCATAAAACTCCCATGTAGCTTTCTTGGTTGACTTAGTTTTTTCTTTTTGAACCGCTTCATCCTGCGTAACGATGAATACAGGTTTATCAAAAGCCTTCTTCGATTTTTCAAAACGCTCAAGCTGTTCTTTGCTCAATACATCTTTTGGATTTTGTATAGTGCCGGTAGCACCAACAATGTGATCGGCTGGTACGGTGATGCGTACGCGATAGTTACCGAACACAAGTGCAAACTCGCTCTGACCGAGGAACTGTTTGTTCTGCCAGCCTTCGTAGTCATCGAACACACACATGCGTGGGAACCACTGTGCGAAAGTATATACATAGTTGCCGTCTTCCGGGAAATACTCATAGCCACCCCGTTGGTTGAAGATCTGACGATTATACTCGGTATAACTCCACTCGATAGCGAAGGTAAATTTCTCACCTGTCTTTAGAGGTGCAGGAAGATCAACGCGCATCATAGTATGGTTGATGGTATGCGGCAAAGCTTTACCCGCTGCATCTTTTACCGACTTGATGTTATAGCCTCCTTTATAGTCAGACGTTTTTACACCGGTCATCATATTGAAGAATCCGGCAGGTACAGAATCTCTCACAACACCTGTTTTGGTTTGAGATGTCATGTTGTCGTCTGCCAGTATATTTTGATCAAGCTGAAGCCAGAGAAATGTTAATGTCTCCGGTGAATTGTTATGATAGGTAATTGTTTCAGAACCGGTAAGCAATTGTGTCTTATCATCAACCTCTACGTTAATCACATAGTCAGCACGTTGCTGCCAGTAGTTTTGTCCGGGAGCACCGGCACCTGTGCGATACGAGTTTGGTGTTGGCAGTAACTGATCAAGCTGCTCGAACTTTCCTTTCCACGCCTGTTGCTGTGGCTGCGTTTGTGCCGAGGCATGTATCAGCACACACGTAACTATAATTGCAAGTAATACTCTCATGGGATATCCGTTAACCGTTAGCCGTTATCCGTTAACCGTATTTACTAATAACGATTGACGGATAACGATTAACGTTCTCTACTAATTTGTTTTCTTTTTGAATTCGTCAAATTTGGAAGCGGACTGTGATTTAGGGAACACATTGTCCTGTGCATTTACATCCGTGATCTCCTGCTGCGGATCCAACACGATACTGGTTACTTCTTTGTCCTTAACAAACACTTTGGTGACTTTGTTTTCGTTGATACGCCAGATCTCTGCCGGTATGCGCTCAATCTCTTTTGATCCGTCTTTATAGGTCCACTGAATAATTACCGGCATCACCAGGCCACCTTTGTTACTCAGGGTAACTTCATATATATTCTTGTTGTCAAGCTTCTGCTTCACAGCCTTGTCATCGATCTGACTTCTGAACTCACCATACATACGTGGATCTGTGTTCGTAAGACTAAATGGCTCCGGACCGTTGTTGAAGTTGTCAAATTTCTTTTCGCCTTTCGCGTTAAGATCGCCTTGTTTTACTTTTAGATTTTTAGTTTCAGGATCGCTCTCTTCCTTGCGCATCTTGAACCATTTTACCTGGTCGATAGACTGATCGCATACATCGGTGGTATAGAACCAACCTTTCCAGAACCAATCGAGATCTACAGCCGATGCATCTTCCATCGTACGGAAAAAGTCTGCAGGCTTTGGATGTTTAAAGGCCCAGCGGTTTGCATATTCTTTAAAAGCTTTATCGAATAACTCGCGACCCATTATCGTTTCGCGCAGCATGAATAAACCTGTTCCTGCTTTTGCATATTGCTCGTTACCAAATTGTATTACCTGCTCGGAGTTAACCATCAACGGGCGCATGCTGCTCTTGTCGCCTTTCATATAGGGAACTAATGCAGACGGTTTACCTCTGTCGAAATCTATATCCGGGTAGCGTTCTATCTCGGTTACTAACTGCACAAATGTATTTATACCTTCATCCATCCAGGTTGTCTGGCGCTCATCGTTGTTGATGATCATCGGGAAGAAGTTATGACCCACTTCATGTACAATAACACCGATCATGCCTTTGCGCACGGCCGGAGTATAGGAACCATCTTTAGCGGGACGACCATAGTTAAAACAGATCATCGGATACTCCATGCCCTGATGTGCTGCGTGAACAGATATAGCAACCGGGTATGGATAATCGATCGTCATGCGAGAGTATACTTCCAATGCACTCTTAACTGCTTTGGTAGATTCTTTCTCCCACAGCGGATTACCTTCTTTCGGGTAATACGACATTGCCAACGGAGTTTTGCTGCCAATCTTTACGGCTTGCGCATCCCATATAAATTTGCGTGATGTAGCAAAAGCAAAGTCGCGAACGTTATCCGCATGAAACTCCCACGTTTTCTTCTCTTTCAGTTTTGTTTTTTCGCGTTGCACAGCTTCATCCTGTGTCGCTATAATTACCGGTTTGTCAAAGGAAGTCTTTGCTTTAGCGAGTCGCTCGAGTTGCGTTTTGTTAAGAACAGCCTCTGCATTTTTTAGTTGACCAGTAGCACCTACTATATGATCAGCCGGTACGGTAATCTTTACTTTGTAATCACCGAATGGTAAAGCAAACTCTCCCTGTCCGAGGAATTGTTTATTCTGCCAGCCTTCATAATCATCATACACACACATACGTGGGAACCACTGTGCAATTACATACGAATAGTTACCATCTTCCGGAAAGTATTCATACTGCGTGCGCTCACGTACGCGAACACCATCGTTGATATTATAGGACCAGTCGATGGAGAAAGTATATTTCTGTCCGGGATTAAGTGGCTGCGGAAGATCAATACGCATCATGGTATAGTTGATGAGGTGCGTAAGATCTTTACCTGTTGCATCTTTCACAGATTTGATTTTAAATCCTCCGTCAAAATCAAAAAGATTATAAGCAGAACCAGCAGATTTTGCATCGATGGAATCGCGCAATGTATTGGTTCTTGTTTTTTGCGTCATGTTATCTTCAGCAAGTTTATTCTGATCAAGCTGAAGCCACAGGTAACGCAACACATCGGGCGAGTTATTGTGGTATGTGATCGTTTCAGATCCGGTTATACTTTGGTTGTCGTCATTCAGTTCTACACTAATAACGTAGTCGGCTTTTTGCTGCCAGTACTTGGGGCCCGGTGCACCAGAGCCTGAGCGATACTCATTCGGAGTTGGCAACTGTTGATCAAGTTGCTCGAACTTGCCCTGCCACCGTGGAGTTTCCTGTGCCCATGCCGTCTGCATTATGACAAGAAGGAGGGAAATTTTAAAAACGCGCTTCATATAGGTTTATAAGAGTTATTCAATCCAAAATGCTTTTTCTTTCATTAACATCAAAGCGATGCCGGCTACTGCAGATGAAATAACCATCTTCCAGTCTCTGCGGTTCACACCAAACAAATCCACCAAAAGAAAGCTGGCCGATAAAAAGATGGCAACAATAATTATCTGGCCTACCTCCAGGCCAAGATTAAAGGCCAATAGCTGGGATATAATTCGTTCATCTTTACCCAAAATACTTTTCAGGTAATTTGAAAACCCCAGCCCGTGTATCAATCCGAAAAATGCCGCGAAAAAATAGTTAAGGTGTACCGGTCGGCCCGAAAGGTTTTCTTCATTCTTAAACAGGTTCGAACCGGCTGTAATAAAAATGGTAAGCGGTATAAGAAATTCAATGAGGTCGGCTTTGATGGTAACAATTTCAAGTGTTGATAAAGCCAGTGTAACAGAGTGCCCGATTGTAAAAGCTGTAACGAGAATGAGCACCTGCCGCCAGTCGCGCATCAGGTACAGAGCGCATAATGCAACTACAAATAAGATATGATCATAACCATTTGCGTAATCCAGAATGTGGTCTTTTCCTAAACCAAAATAGAGTTGAAACTCGCTCATAATTAATACTATGAAAAATTAAAAAGGCCACAAGTATAGGAGATAATTTTGATATAGAGATTAGGTATTTTATGGGGTGTGCGGTTCTCCCGACCAACCGTATCTGAGCAAATCGGTACATGACCGGTAGTCGATTTCTTTTTTTCGGTATTATTTTTGGATCTTCAATTTCAAGATTCAGCAAAGAAATTTCATGGTCACATCTATTCTATCATTTGTTCAGAGCATAACTTTTGTGTTGATGCTGCATCCGCTTCATGTTTCGGTGACTGAAATAGAGTACGATGAAAAGGACAAAGCGCTGGAGATTATGATGCGTGTATTTATAGATGACCTGGAGTTGACGATGCGCAACCGGTTGAACCAACCGGAACTTGATATTACCGAGCCGAAAGGTATTACGCTCGATCAAATGATGACACCTTACCTGGCAGAGCATTTTAAGGTAATGCTGGATAACAAAGCACAGAAAATCAAATATCTCGGCCACGAGAAAGAAGGCGAGGCTTTTATCTTTTTTATCGAGGTAGAAAATGTTAAAAAATGGAAAGCGATACAGGTGATGAACAACATCATTATGGAAACGCATGAAGACCAATCGAACCTGGTGCACGTAACAGTGCGCGGTAAAGTAAAGAGTCTTCGCCTTACTAAAAGTACCCCTGCCGATGTATTAACATTTGATGCGAAATAAAGTGAAAGCTTTACCCGTTGTTCTTCATGTTGTAAAATATTCGATCTTCGCAGCAAATTAAGAACGTAACACATGAAGATATCAGTGCTCGCTGCTGTATTGCTTATACTCCTGGCAGCCGGTTGTACAAAGGATGAGCAGGACGAGTGTGTCTTTAAGCCGGATACATCGGGGAAAGTAGCCGTAGTGCTTGAGCCGCTTCAGGATTCTATCGTGAATATAAAAAGTAAAGATGCACTGGTTGCTCTCTTTACACGCGAGCCGTTGATACGTGACTATATTTTCAGAAGAACAGAATACCCCAGCGATTCTGTTTTTCTCGATGAACTTTATAGCCGCTTTAACAATCCGCATTTCGATACATTACTGCTTGAAACAAAACGCGTCTTTGGCGATGCTTCCGGATTAAAAGCTGAATTTGAAGAAGCATTCACGAACATCAAATATTATTATCCGGATTTCAATCCTCCCCGCATTCAGACTATAATTTCCGGTCTTGATACAGATATGCTTGTTACAGACTCGCTCATTATTGTAAGTCTTGATTTCTATTTGGGCAGAGGAGCAAAGTATCGTCCGAAGAATGTATATAATTATATATTGAGGAAGTACGATCCGGAAGATATAGTGCCATCAGCCATGCTGATCTATGGTATAGATGGTCGCTTTAATAAAACGGACATGAATGACAAAACGGTGCTGGCCGATATGATTGCGTATGGTAAGGCATTTTACTTTGCCAAGCACATGTTGCCCTGCACACCGGATAGTACATTGATCTGGTATACACCGGAGGAAATAAAAGGCTCGCGTGCCAATGAAGATCTGATCTGGGCACGGTTCATCGAAAGCAATGTGCTGTTTGCTACGAGTCACGTTGTAAAAAAAGATTATCTGGGTGAGCGTCCTGTTACCATTCAGGTTGGTGAGAAATGTCCGGGAAGAATAGGACAATGGGTTGGATGGCGCATCGTCAACAAGTATATGGAGTCACATACCGATGTTGCTCTGCCTCAGTTAATGAATACAGCCAACGCACAGCAACTGTTTAAAGAATCGCACTATAAACCGGAGCGAAGGTAGCACGGAAGCGAAAGTTTAAAGGGTAAAGTATAAAGCAGGCTTTCTGCTTTAAGGTTCTCCTCCTATCTTTGGGCCTCAGAAAAATTTCAACCTTAATATCAAAACACTATGCGCCAGAAAATTGTAGCCGGTAACTGGAAGATGAACAAGACTCTTGAAGAAGCAAATATACTTGCATCTGAAATAACAGGTATGGTTGCCGATGAAGTAAAGGGTGATGCAAAAGTTATTTTTTGTGTTCCGTTTCCGTACCTGTTGCCTATTAAAAATCAGTTGGGTAACAACGGCCGCATAGCCATTGGTGCACAGAACTGCAGCGAACATGAAGCGGGCGCATATACTGGTGAGGTATCAGCACCGATGCTTAAATCGATGGGAATACCATATGTTATTCTTGGCCATAGTGAACGCAGACAATATTTTGGTGAAGACGGAAAGTTACTGGCGAAGAAAATTGATGTTGCTCTTAAGCACGGTTTGATTCCGATCTACTGCTGCGGGGAGCCTCTTGAAGTACGCGAGAGCAACGGACATGAAGCACTGGTAAAGAAACAAGTCGAGGAAAGTTTATTTCACCTGAGCGCAGATGTTATAAAAACAATCGTGATTGCTTACGAACCGGTATGGGCAATCGGTACAGGTAAAACGGCATCGGCACAACAAGCGCAGGATATGCATGCTGTTATTCGTAAACACATCGCTGCGAAGTATGGCCAGTCCGTTGCAGACGCAGTAGCTATTTTATATGGAGGTAGTGTAAACGCTGCCAACGCAAAAGAACTTTTTGCCTGCCCGGATGTGGATGGTGGTCTGGTGGGTGGAGCATCGCTCAAGTCAAGAGAGTTTACAGAAGTTATCAAAGGTGCCTGATCGATTTTTTCAATGATGTATTATACCCGCCTCCAAGTAATCTGTAATCCTGATTTTGCTGAAATCCTGATGGCTGAAATCGCGGAGGCGGGCTTCGATACTTTTATGGAAACGGAAAAAGGATTCGAAGCTTATGTTGAATTGGAGAAGTTCGATAAGGAACAACTGCAGTATATAAAAGACAGATATAGCGATCAGACCCCGCTCATCTTTTACCAGGATCGTATTCAGAAACAAAACTGGAATGAAGAGTGGGAGAAAAGTTATCAACCTATTATTGTTGACGACAAGTGTTTGATCCGTGCCGAGTTTCACAAGATCGATAAAGTATATCCATACGTTATTACGATCACTCCGAAGATGTCGTTCGGAACAGGCCATCATCAAACTACATATTTAATGGTGAAGGCTCAGATAGACATCGATCATGAAAATAAGCGTGTGATGGATGCCGGTTGTGGAACCGCTATACTATCGATCATGGCATCGAAGCGGGGAGCGAAAGAAGTTGTAGCTTTTGATATCGATGAGTGGAGCGTTATCAACGGGAAAGAAAACATCGAAGTAAATAACTGTAACAACATCTCTCTTCAGCAAGGTAAACTCAGTGAAGTAAATATCACGGGCACATTCGACATTGTACTTGCCAACATCAACAAGAATGTTTTGCTGGATGAAATAAAACTTTATCAGGAGTATCTTGTTCCCGGAGGTTTACTTTTATTAAGCGGATTTTATACACATGATATAGCAGACCTTTTAAAAGAAGGCTCAACCTATAATTTGAAAGAAGTTAGTCGCGATGAACGCGAAACCTGGGCTTCTTTACTATTGAAGAAAGACTAATCACAAAGTTTTCAAAATAATCTAACGATTGCGTTGCATTAAGCATCCCCAAGTTTTTGTTCCCTTGTCTGGCGTTTCTATCTTTAAGATGAAAAAACGACTCAACGCAAAAACTTAAACCGGAGCATCATGCGCATTGCTGTACATGGAAAGGAATTCAATCGCCAGACAGCACCTTTTATTGCCCGTATCTTTGAAGTACTGCAACAGTACAATTCAGAAATTCTGGTTTCAGAAAAATTCGGCAAGTATCTCCGTACTCCGGCATTCAAGAATATAAAGTTCGAAACCTTTAACACCGGTGATGCACTGACCGGTGTCAATGCCATGGTGAGTGTTGGTGGTGATGGTACTTTACTGGACTCCGTAACACATATAGGTAAAGAAGAGATTCCGGTGCTGGGTATAAATACCGGCCGACTGGGATTTTTGGCAACGAATAGTAAAGAGGAAGTTGAGCAGGCTGTAACCAAGGTATGTGAAGGTGCCTATAAAATAGACTTGCGTTCTGTATTAAAGTTGGAGACAAATCAGGATGTATTTGGTAATCTCAACTTTGCCCTCAATGATGTTACTATCGTGAAGAAAGACAGCTCTTCAATGATCACCATCCATACCTATATTGACGGTGAATTTTTAAACTCATACTGGGCAGACGGAATTATTGTAGCAACGCCAACGGGATCAACCGGCTATTCACTAAGTTGTGGAGGACCCTTGATCTTTCCGCGGTCGGGCAACTTCGTAATAACACCTGTTAGTCCACACAATCTAACGGTGCGCCCCATTGTTGTGGCCGATGAATCTGAAATTACTTTTGGTGTTGAAGGAAGAAGCAAAAAATTTTTAGTATCACTCGATTCGCGTGTTGCTTCTGTAGATGCAACCATTAAATTGAGGGTATCGAAAGCCGATTTTAAGGTAAAACTGATCCAATTAGAGGGTCAACATTACTTTAAAACCCTTCGCCAAAAACTAAACTGGGGATTAGACATTCGGAATTAATATTTACTTTTGTAATTCACTGATCTATAGACTTATTCATGAGAAAGCTATTCTTGGTCTTAATCACATTCGTATTCGCCATGGGAGCGGAGGATGCTATTGCCCAAATGAACAGACGGGCAATCAAGAAAAACAATAAACGAATGATGACTTATCGCGGCCGCAAATCATGGTTCGGTAAAGAAAAAGTTTATAGCATGGTGGGCGTTTCCGTAAATGCATTGAACTACTACGGAGACTTATCACCAAAACCAGGTCGCTTTAGTACTGACATATCATTTACGAGACCAGCTATTGGTCTTTCTTTCGGACATCGCTTTGGTCCGCGCTATACGCTTACGGCTTCGTTCATGTATGGTACACTGCGTGGTGCTGACAATGAATCTGCGGATCCGGGCGATCTTGATAATGGTATCTATCGATTCAAGAGAAATCTTTCTTTCCGTAATCGCATAAAAGAACTTTCTGTCGTTGCCAGCATGGACTTGTTTGAAAACCAGGCAACGTATATTAGTCGTGTTGCGTGGACTCCATACGTGTTTGCTGGTCTCGCAGTGTTCCATCACAACCCGCAGGCTCAGGCACCTGACACAGATCTGCAGGGTAATCCATTACCCGATGCAGGTAAATGGGTAGACCTTCAACCACTTGGAACTGAAGGGCAACACGCTACACTCGAGGAAGGCGATGCTAACTATGGAATAAAACCTTATAAAAGAATTCAGATCTCTATACCATTTGGTATTGGCGCGCGTTTTAGACTAAATGAACTGCTTGACCTTTCGGCAGAAATTGGATTCCGTTACTTGTTTACAGATTACATTGATGATGTAAGCAAGAGCTACGTAGACTTAGGCGTGTTTGGTAACAACGAGCTTGCAAAATCTATGTCGTATCGTACAGGCGAGATATTACCGGGCGACCACACCTATGTTGGAAGAGATGGACAATCTTACAACGTAGTGGCTGGATACGGAGAAGAGTTTACGGATGGAGATGGTAACTCGAATTTGAGAGGGAGTAAAAACGATAAAGATATATTCATGGTGACATCGATAAAGCTTACATATATACTTGGTAAATCTTTCCATAGAGCTAAATTCAGATGATGATTTTTGCCCGCCGGTTATCTATAGTTGTAGGAATAATCTTGCTAAGTGCGTCAGTGGCCTTAGCCCAACGCTCCGAAGTAGGATTCGGAATAGGAACATTCAACTATACCGGAGACCTGGTGAGGACTTACAATTTTAAATATTCAAGACCGGCTCTTACGGCCTTCTATCGCTCCAACCTCAGCAGCGTTGTGAGCTTTCGTGCAGCACTTACGGGCGGTCAGTTGAGTGCTTCTGAAAAGCCGATCGATGCATTCGCCTCGAAGCGCGATGCTTCNNAAACGCTTTGTTCGTTTTACACCATACCTGTTTGGTGGTCTTGGTTTATTTAGTTTTTCTGGCAATGCTGAGAAGACAGCCGAGTATAGCAATGTTCAGGCGGTGATTCCATTTGGTGTGGGTGTTAAATATGTATACACTCCCAAGTGGTATTTCGGCTTGGAGTTTGGTGTTCGCAAAACCTTTTTTGATTACCTCGATAATGTTTCGGCCGGCGATCAGCGTTACAAAAACTTTAAGTATGGCAACCCGAACGATAATGATGTCTATTATTTTTTAGGTATCAGCATCACAAGAACGTTTTACGACATCCCTTGTCCTAAAAATCCATACAAATAGTAGTACATCGCTTTCAGCGCTTTTAACCCAATACCCTTTTTACTACTTTTGGCCTCCTGTGGCTTCTCTAAAAGAACATATCGACTTAAATAATTTGCCGAAACACATTGCCGTTATCATGGATGGTAACGGACGCTGGGCTAAGAAGAAAGGTGCGATGCGGATTTTCGGTCATCGTAATGCGGTTCAGGCTGTAAGAGACGTGACGGAGGGCTGCGGAGAGCTTGGCATAAAGTATCTCACCTTATACGCTTTTTCAACAGAAAACTGGAACAGGCCAAAAGCTGAAGTGGATGGTTTGATGGAACTGCTTGTGAGTACACTGAAGGCCGAGATCGGTACACTACAGGAGAATCAGGTAAAACTTTCAACGATAGGGGAGATTTCCAATTTGCCAGGAGACTGCCAGAAGAACCTCGCATGGGCGATGGATCAAACCAAGAATAATAAAGGTATGATTCTGAACCTGGCGCTTAGCTATAGCGGACGCTGGGAGATTCTAAAGGGGATAAATAAACTGGCCGAAGATGTAAAAAGCGGAAAAGTAAACCCCGGAGAAATTAATGAGAAGGTATTTGAAAACTATTTGGAGACTTCAGGCATCCCAGATCCAGAGCTGTTGATACGNNGAAGATTTGGAAAGACAAGCGAACAATTGAATCCTGTAAGTTGATGAAGAAAGTTTTATTTCTGATTATCCTGATTGGTATTACAGCTAACACCTGGGCTCAATTCAGAAAGCGAGGTAATACAGCCGGTGCAACAGAAAATAATTTGAATTATGCCAACCCGGCAGAGTATACCATCGCTGGTATTGAAGTAACCGGCTTGAATGTGCTGGACAAAAATGCCATGGTGTCGCTCACAGGTTTGAAGATCGGTGATAAAATAAAAATTCCAGGCGATGCTATAACCAACGCCATTCGCAGTCTTTGGAAACACGGGCTCGTAGGCGATGTTACTATTCAGGTAGCACGCATTGAAGGCACGGATGTATACCTCAACATTGTATTGGCAGAGCGCCCGCGCCTCACGGGGTTTTATTTCACGGGTATAAATAAATCGCAGGAGAGTGGTCTTAAAGAAGATCTCACGCTGATCCGTGGTAAGATTGTAAATGACGCCATGATCCGTAATACGGAACTAGCGGTTAGAAAATATTTTGTTAAAAAAGGATTCCTCAATACCGAAGTAAAAGTTGTTCAGGAAAAAGATACACTTAACCGCGATGGTATAAGGTTGAAGATTGCCGTCAATCCAAAATCAAAAGTAAAGATCAATCGCATTTCGTTTGAAGGCAACAATAGCATCGCAGACGCTAAGCTGAAGAAGAAAATGAAGGGCACACATGAGCGTCCTCGTTTCTCGTTGCACCGTACTATCATTCGCGAAGCAATTGACCTTAAGCCTAAAGAATTCGCTGACTCTAGCTATAAAGTGAGCTGGAAAGAAGTAAAAGAGTTTATCAACGATAATGTTAAACTCAACCTGTTCACCAGTTCGAAATTCATTCAAACAGATTACGAAGACGATAAGAAAAAAGTCATCGAGTATTTCAACTCGAAAGGATATCGGGATGCTGATATAGTAGCGGATACAGTATATGCACACGATGGGCGTACCATAAATATAGACCTGCAGGTGTACGAAGGTCCTAAATACTATTTTCGTAACATCATCTGGACCGGAAACTATATATACTCCGACAAGCAGCTGAATGCCGTATTGGGTATAAGCAAAGGTGACGTATATAACAGTGACCTTTACAACAAGAAACTTCAGTTCAATCCGAAAGGACTTGACATCAGTGGTCTGTATATGGATGACGGGTATCTCTTCTTCCGTATTAATCCAGTGGAGGTTGCCGTTGCAGGTGATTCCATCGATGTTGAGATGCGCATTTTTGAAGGTGAACAGGCCACCATCAACGAAGTTACTATAGCAGGTAATGACCGCACAAGCGATCACGTTATACGAAGAGAGTTGAGCACTATACCGGGTCAGAAATTCAGAAGATCGGACATCATTCGTACACAACAAAAGCTTGGACAGTTAGGCTACTTTGCTCCTGATAAAATAGGACAGAATCTGGTGCCTAACCCTGCAAAAGGTACGGTTGATATCGAGTGGACCGTTGAAGAACAATCTAACGACCAGGTTGAGCTCTCCGGTGGTTGGGGAGGTTACTATGGATTTGTTGGTACACTTGGTTTGACGTTCAACAACTTCTCGCTGCGAAATATACCTCACTTCGACAACTGGAGACCTTTGCCTGTAGGAGATGGCCANNCCGTGGTTAGGTGGACGTAAGCCTCATTCACTTTCAGTGAGCTTCAACAGTTCCTTCCAGCGTTATCCGTATGGAAGCAGTTCAAGCAGCGACAATGATTCACGTCTGCAGGTGCACAGTGTGTCCGTTGGTTTGGGTCGACTGCTCGAGTGGCCTGATAACTACTTTACACTTACTAACTCTGTATCATACTTACGCTATATCCTTAATAACTGGAACTCTGGTTTAGGATATACCGATGGTGTTTCAAACAGCTTTACATTCAACACCACACTGGCACGTAACAGCATTGATAACCCGATGTATCCCGCACAAGGATCCAGCATCTCATTAAGTCTTACCTTAACACCTCCATTCTCGTTGTGGAGAAATATAGATTACTCAACAGCAGATGCAGCTGAACGCTATAAATGGATTGAATACCACAAGTGGATGTTCGATGCGAAATACTATCTGCCATTGGATAACAAGAAGAAACTTGTACTCGAGGCAAAAGCACACTTTGGGTTTATCGGACAGTATACTGATAAAGCCGGTATAGGACCTTTCGAAAGATTCTATTTGGGTGGAGATGGTTTGGCCGGTGGATTTAACTCGTTCCTGTTGGGACAAGAAGTAATAGGATTGAGAGGTTATGAGAACAACGTTCTTACACCACCATACTATAATACAAGTCAGAATAGTGCTTCCGGTGTTTTGGCAGGAGGTATCGCCTATGATAAATTAGGATTAGAATTGCGTTATCCTGTTACAACCGGAAATGCTGCAACCATCTACGGATTTGTCTTTGCTGAAGGTGGTAACAACTGGAACAATTATGATGATTTTAATCCGTTTAAATTGTACAAGTCAGCAGGCTTTGGTGCTCGCATATTCATGCCGGCATTCGGATTGATTGGGTTGAACTGGGGATATGGATTTGATCCGGTACCGTTGAATGGCAGGGGCGCAGTGAGCGGCTCACAATTCCATTTTACTATCGGCCAGCAAATCAGATAACTATGCGGGTTTATTTAATTACAATTATTTTTCTCATTTTCGGCTCGACTTTTGTCCAAGCACAGAGGTTCGGGTACATTGATACGGATTACATCCTGAATAAAATGCCCGAATACAAAAAGGCACAGGAAGAAATCGGTCAGCTTTCGGAGGCCTGGGAAAAAGAAATCCAGGACATGTCGAAGAAGATTGAGGGGATGTATAGTGCGCTTCAGGCAGAACAGGTTCTTTTGACAGAAGAGATGCGAAAGGAGCGAACCGCAGCAATCCAGAAAAAGGAAGCTGAGATGAAGGAGTATCAGAAGAAAGTATTTGGCTTTGGTGGCCTGTTCTTTCTTAAGAAACAAGAGTTAATAAAACCGATACAAGATAAAGTGTGGGATGCGGTAGACAAGGCCGCCAAGCAAAACAACCTGGCAATAGTGTTTGATAAAGCTGGTGAACTTGTAATGATTTATACAGATCCGCGCTATGACTACACAGACTTTGTATTAGACGAGTTGGGTCTCGGTGATCCAAATGATAAGATCAAAAACTAAATTGAATACCGTAATGAGAAAATTCGTTTTACTTGTGGTGCTGGGATTAGGAGTAATTACATCCTACGCACAAACTGCTGCAGCAAAAATTGGGTATGCAGATGTGGATTATATCTTCAGCCAGATGCCTGATTCAAAACAGATCGATGCTGACTTGAAGTCATTGCAGGCACAGCTTAAAAATCAAATTGATACAAAGCTTCAGGAGTTCCAGAAAAAACTGGCAGACTACAATCAGGCTATTCAGGCTAACACAATGCCGGATGCTGTACGTTCAAATACTGAACGTGAATTACAGCAACTTCAACAGAATATAGAGAAGCTTCAACAAGATGCTCAGACAAACCTGCAGAATAAACAAACTCAGTTAATGGATCCTGTTTATAAAAAGGTTGGTAAAGCAATTGAAGATACAGCAAAAGAGAACGGCTTTACATTTATTCTTAATCAACAGATCGGTGGTCTTGATGTGATTCTGTATGGTGATGAGAAAATGGATATATCTGATCTTGTGTTGAAAAAGTTAGGTGTAACTCCAAAACCAGCTACAGCTACAACACCAGCACAGCCTAAGAAATAATCTTACTTGATAAAGTATATAAATAAAAACCGCCTCAGTGATGAGGCGGTTTTGTTTTTGGGTTAATTGGAATGTCAGGCTCTCCCGTTTTTAATTTTTGTTTTGAATTTTTTTAACTGCATTCTGATCGCGTCCGTTGCCATATCGGTAGCGGCTTCAAAGGACCGGGCTTTCTCCGTTGCAAAAAGCATACTCCCAGGAACGCGTAATTTGATCTCCACTGTTTTGTTCTCAATACCTTCATTATTCAGTCGAAGAAATACTTCGCCATCCACCAAACGGTTATAGAACGTATCCAGCTTATCAAGTTTCTTTTGGATAAAGTTTTTAAGCTTGATGTCTGCATCAAAGTGAATGGAATGAACTTGTACCTTCATAGTGTTAAAAATTTAAAAAGTTGAACAATTAAACAGTTGCTGGTAAGTGATGACCAGCGCATTTTCAGATGTAGTTATTTCGTCATAATGTGTTATTGGTTTATTTATACTTTATAGCTCAGGCTTTGGGGTGTGCCTGATCAAATATTCTTTTCAACTTCTCCATCGAGTTGTGAGTATATACTTGAGTTGCTGCCAGGCTGGTGTGGCCAAGCAGATCTTTCACAGCATTTATCTCAGCACCTTTATTGAGTAAATGTGTAGCATAGGTGTGTCTCAATACATGGGGACTTTTCTTTTCTGCAGAAGAGTTTTTGGTAAGATGATCTTTTACAGTTCTATAGACCATCATCGGATAGCATGGTTCACCTTTATCTGTTACGAGTAACAAACCATGATCTTCTTTTTTTACGTCTCTGTTTCTCACGTTCCTATACTCTTCTATTATAGAAACGAGATTTATAGTAAATGGGATTACTCTTTCTTTATTTCTTTTTCCAAGAACTTTTATAGTTCTGTTTCTTAAATCAACGTCTCTCTCTTTTAACGTGAGTAATTCCGATAAACGAATACCGGTTCCGTAGAAGAGTTCCAAGATCAATTTCTCTCTCCAGCCCGCTAGCGTATTGTCAAAAGCGTGATTGTCGAGAACATGAATCATGTCTCCTTCTTTTATAAAACTTGGTAATTTCTTACGAGCCTTCAGTACTTTGATTTTGAACATCGGATCTTTGGAGATCACTTCTTGTCGTAAAAGGAATTTATAGAATGTTCTCAGGCAGGCAATTTTCCGATTGACGGATGAAGCTTCAATATTCTCTTCAACGAGCTGTATAATCCATGCGCGTACAAGATGATAATCTGCAGCTTCAATTTTGTCTTCAGGAAAATTCTTGGATAGAAAAGCTGTGAATTGCTCAAGATCATTTTGATAAGCAGATATAGTATTTGGACTTACCCGCTTTTCATACTGAAGATATTTAAGAAAAGAATCCACCATGCTACCAGCCCTCCATTAGGCAGGGGAGATGCCATATCTATAGCAATGTAAAAAAATAATCCCCTCAAGGAAATACCTGAAGGGGACTTGTGGATAAAATGATTCTATTTTGTGGACAAACGTATGGTTTATCCACAAATAAGATAATTTAAACTAGTGAGTAAGGCTTAAGCGTTCGTGTCCTGACGTCTCTGCAACTCGCGGTAAGCTGCTCGGATGATCTCGTTTCTACGACTCACAGATGGCTTCTCGAAAGATGTGCGTGAACGCAGTTCTTTCAGAATACCTGTCTTTTCAAACTTTTTCTTGAAACGCTTCAGCGCCTTGTCAATTGATTCGTTTTCTTTTACGTTAACGATAAGCATAATTCTTATTTAGGGCTGCAAAGATAACAGAATATCAATCAATTATCCAATTCTACTTTAAAATAGCTCGCGAAATAACCAGTTTTTGTATTTCCGAGGTACCCTCGCCAATGGTACAAAGCTTCGCATCGCGATAAAATTTCTCAACAGGGAAATCTTTTGTATAGCCATACCCTCCGAAAATCTGAACAGCTTCGTTAGCAACATCAACGGCTACTTCAGAAGCATAAAGCTTGGCCATCGCAGATTCTTTGGTAACACTTTCACCGCGATTCTTTAAATCCCCCGCTCTGAAAGTCAACAACTTAGCGGCTTCAATTTTTGTTGCCATGTCCGCAAGTTTAAAGGATATTCCCTGAAATTTTGAGATCGACTGGTTGAACTGCTGGCGCTCCTGCGAATATTTCAACGCTGCGTCAAAAGCACCCTGTGCTATACCTACACTGAGCGCTGCAATAGAAATTCTTCCGCCATCCAAAACTTTTAATGCCTGCACAAAACCATCGCCTTCTTTTCCAAGCATTTGAGATTTATGTACGCGACAATCTGTAAAGATCAGTTCAGCAGTTTCCGAGGCGCGCATTCCAAGTTTGTTCTCTTTCTTTCCCGCAGTAAATCCAGGCGTTCCTTTTTCAAGAATAAAAGCAGTCATTCCATGTGAATCGCCTACATCCCCAGTTCTCACAATAACCACCGCAACGTCTCCGGACTTGCCATGCGTAATGAAATTCTTCGCTCCGTTTATTATATAATGATCACCGTCTCTCACCGCAACGGTTCGCATGTTGCCTGCATCAGAACCTGTATTGGGTTCAGTTAGGCCCCAGGCACCTATAAATTCGCCTGAAGCTAACTTGGGTAAATATTTTTCTTTTTGTTCTGAAGATGCAAATAACAGAATGTGATTTGTACATAACGAATTATGGGCGGCTGTTGACAGGCCAATTGAACCATCAATCCGGGCGATTTCGATAATCGCAGTAATGTATTCCTGATACCCCAATCCGGCTCCGCCAAACTCTTCCGGTACAAGTATTCCCATTAGTCCTAAGCCTCCCATTTTCTTGAAAAGAGGTACAGGAAATTCCTGGCTTTCATCCCAGGTCATGATGTGAGGCGTGATTTCTTTGCTGCCAAAATCACGAACCATCTGCGCGATCATCTGCTGATTTTCTGTTTCATTGAAACTGATAAACTCAGTGTTACTGGTTGCTACTTCCATGCGAATAAAGAAAAGTTAGTATTGAAAACGTTAAAGTTACATTCTCTCAACGCGAATAACAAACGAATGTTAGGTTGTATTTAAATCTTATATAGAATTTAAGCGTCTGGTAACGCAAACATGCCCCAAATCCGGTCAAAAGTCTTAATTTGCGGGGTCAAAAACCCATTAATTCATGAAAATAGCTGTAGTTGGAACAGGTTACGTTGGTCTCGTAACCGGAACTTGTTTTGCTGAAACCGGAAACACGGTAACATGTGTTGACATTGATCAGGAAAAGGTGAAAAAACTTCAAAATGGAAAAATCACCATTTATGAACCTGGTCTTGAACAACTTTTTGAACGTAATATCAAACAAGGAAGACTCTTTTTTACCACCAATCTGGCGGAAGGTATAAAAGATGCAAAGATCATTTTTCTGGCGTTGCCTACTCCTCCCGGAGAAGATGGCTCAGCCGATCTCAAATATATACTCAAAGTTGCTTCTGATCTTGGTCCTCTTTTATCAGACTATACTGTGATTATTGATAAGAGTACTGTGCCAGTAGGAACTGCTGATAAGGTGCGCGAAAAAATTGCAGCGAATGCAAAAGTAGATTTCGATGTTGTTTCAAATCCTGAATTCTTACGCGAAGGTGTAGCTGTTGAAGATTTTATGAAGCCTGATCGTGTAGTGATTGGTACTACTTCAGCCCGCGCCCGTAAAATTATGGAAGCTCTGTACGCACCCTATGTACGTCAGGGTAACCCAATCATCTTTATGGATGAACGCTCTGCAGAACTTACCAAGTATGCAGCAAATTCATTCTTGGCAACGAAAATTACTTTCATGAATGAGATCGCGAATTTGTGCGAACTCGTTGGTGCTGATGTTGATGCTGTGCGTAAAGGTGTAGGTACTGACAGCCGTATCGGAAAAAGATTCTTATTTCCGGGTATAGGTTATGGAGGAAGCTGTTTTCCGAAAGATGTACAGGCTCTTGCTAAATCAGCGTCTGATGTACAATATGATTTCCGTATACTCAATGCAGTAATGGATGTAAATGCAGATCAGAAAACAAAGCTGATTCAAAAGATAAAAGATTACTTCAAAGGAAATCTTAAAGGCAAAACGATTGCTTTCTGGGGCCTTTCTTTTAAACCTCATACTGACGATATACGCGAAGCTCCTTCACTCTATAATATTGAAGAGTTACTGAATGAAGGCGTAACGGTAAAGGCTCACGATCCGGAAGCTATTGAAAATGTGAAGAAAATTTTAGGCGATAAAGTTCAATACTTTGCTACTCCTTACGAAGCAGCTGAAGGTGCTGATGCAGTATTTATTGCAACTGAGTGGCCGGAGTTCCGCACTCCTGATTTTGAAAAACTCTCACGCGTGTTGAAAGGCAAAGTAATTTTTGATGGTAGAAATCTCTACGATCTGCCGAATATGAAAGAACAAGGATATACTTACTACAGCATAGGAAGAGAGGTGATCAATGGCTAAGGAAAGAGTTTTGATCACAGGGGGCGCAGGTTTTCTGGGCTCTCACTTGTGTGATCGTTTTTTGAAAGAAGGCTATAGCGTTATCGCTATGGACAACCTGATTACAGGCGATCTCCGTAACATTGAACATCTTTTTAAACATCCTGATTTTGAATTTTACCATCACGATGTTTCTTCTTTTGTGCATGTACCCGGAGATCTGAAATATATACTTCACTTTGCATCTCCGGCTAGTCCGATTGATTATCTGAAAATCCCAATTCAGACATTGAAGGTGGGATCACTCGGCACTCACAATCTTCTCGGGTTAGCGCGTGTTAAGAAAGCAAGAATACTCGTTGCTTCAACATCAGAAGTATATGGAGATCCATTGATCCATCCGCAGGTTGAAGAGTACTATGGTAATGTGAATCCTATAGGTCCTCGCGGAGTATATGACGAAGCGAAGCGTTTCCAGGAAGCTATCACCATGGC